>JAQBOT010000098.1 GCA_028287885.1 Pedobacter sp. | reverse complement strand
GAAGATGAGTGCAGGCATGGGTGAACATGTTTATACTTTAGGCTATCCTAAAGATGATGCGGTTCTTGGTGAGGGTTATTTGAGCTCCAACACAGGATTCGGTGGAGATAGCTTATCTTATCAGGTTGATATTCGTGTTAATCCTGGAAACAGTGGCGGTCCCTTATTGGACAATCAAGGTAATATAATCGGAATTATCAGTGCGAAAGAAAGTCAGGTAGACGGAGCTGCTTATGCTATTAAATCTAAATATATTTTAGAGGCACTGCGTGCAATTCCTCAGGATTCGTTGGAAAATAACGTAGCTCTTAACAAGAAGAGTTCTTTGCAAGGGTTGATCCGCACAAAACAAATACAAAAGATGCAGGATTACGTGTTCATGATTAAGGTATACAACTAGTTAGAACTAAAAGTAATAAGTTGGCCCTGAAACATTAATCGTGTTTCAGGGTTTTTTATTTTATGGACTTTGGTAAAGTTACAACCGCAGATCTAAACCTTGTAGATCATCAGCTACCGCCAGATGCTGCTTCTGTATCGGCTGTGCTGAAGAAGTCATCAAAGACAGATCAAACTTCTTACTTCGTCGGCTGTGCCAAATGGGGCAGGGATGAATGGAAAGGCTTGATCTATCCTTTAAAAACTAAAGCTGCAGATTTTCTGAATGAATATGCAAAGCAGTTTAATGCCATTGAGTTGAATGCCTCTTTCTATAAAGTGCCGAATGAATCGTCGGTTAAAAGTTGGCGGGCACGAGTAGAGGCGAATGCAACTGAATTTACATTTGTACCCAAGTTCCCGAAGTCGATTTCACATTTCAAAAAGCTGCGGGAGGCAGAAGAGGTCACAGAGAGGTTCGTACGAACTATTTCAGGACTCGGTGAGCATTTGGGCCCTTGTTTTTTACAGCTAAGCGATTCGTTTGCACCTAAAGACTTTGGCGTACTTGAAAACTATTTAAGGGCACTTCCTGCTGATTTTCGCGTCTTCGTTGAACTGCGTAACAGCGGTTGGTTTAGCGACCCGACGGTTAGAGCAGAGGTGATCAAATTATTTACATCTCTTAATGTTGGCTTGGTGATCACGGATACGAGTGGCAGGCGCGACTTGCTTCATATGGAACTAACTACTCCGGAAGCTTTTATTCGCTTTGAGGGGAACGGTAAGGAAATGATGCTTTCTGATGGGAAAAGGATTGAGGAATGGGTAAACCGGATTAAAGTATGGGTTGAACAAGGATTGACCTCCGTATATTTCTTCTTGCACCAGCTGGATGAGGCAGATACGCCCAAGTTAGCAAGCATAACCATTGACGAATTGAATAAGCAGCTAAATGCAGGCTTGGCACCCGTTCAATTTATTTCGGTATAATGATCGTCATTTTGAATTGCAATGCTTAAATTAACATTGCATTAATTCACTATAATAAATACAACTATGAGCATAAGAATAGGGGATACCGCTCCCAATTTTCAAGCGGAAACATCCATAGGAAACATTGATTTCTATGAATTTCTTGGTGATAGCTGGGGTGTTCTATTTTCGCATCCAGCAGATTATACGCCGGTTTGTACAACTGAATTGGGGCGCACAGCGGCTTTGAAAGATGAATTTGAAAAGAGAAATGTTAAGGTCCTTGCCTTAAGCGTTGATTCTGCGGAGTCACATAAAGGCTGGATTAATGATATCAATGAGACGCAAAATGCCTCTGTAGAATTCCCAATCATTGCGGATGAAGACAAGAAAGTTGCGGATTTGTACGACATGATCCATCCAAATGCTTCTGAGACTTTAACTGTTCGCTCTTTGTTCATTATATCACCAGATAAAAAAATAAAATTGATGTTGACTTATCCAGCATCTACTGGAAGAAACTTCACCGAGGTTTTAAGGGTAATTGATTCACTTCAACTGACTGCAAATTACAGTGTCGCTACACCGGCAGATTGGAAGGATGGGGACGATGTGGTTGTCATGAACAGCATTAAAACGGAAGATATTCCGAATCGTTTTCCTAAAGGTCATAAAGTAATAAAGCCTTATTTGAGGACTACTCCGCAACCCAATAAATAATTAGCAGCGGGTTTAAACCGAATTGTGCCTCTTGAAAGATAACTTTCTTGAGGCATTTTCATTTGCCACCTGGATGCGTTTTCTACATTGCAGCCCGGCTGCTTGTTCTATATTACTAATAATATTGGAGAATGTTTGCTTTTAGGAGGATATAGCCTTGATTGTAGACCTTTGTGAATATCAAGAACGCTTCATCAGCCGACTTAATTTTGAATTGCTTGACCAATCGTTCAGGTTTATCGGGATAGTTTCTCACAATCACGTTGCCCATTAAGTCCTTTTGTTTTTTCAGGTTGGTTATTGAAACTGAATCTGTGATTCGGAATATTCGTCCTGGAAACTCCGCCTTAAAGTCATCTGAAGTATACAACTGTGATTGAACATCTAGCTTTTGGAGGCCGAACCTACTTGCTATGGCATTGAACTTGCCGCTTTTAAGCAACGCGACGTCTGGCTCATATAAATATTCACTTAAACCTTTCTGAACCAAATCAGTTGATTCGATATCCGATTCAAGGAAGCTTAGCTTTTTGATTGTTGCATTTATTGCTACACTGGTAATCTTTATTGCTCCCGTATAGCCTTTGTCTATGATAAATAACAATTCCTTACACTCGTTTCTGGTACTGATCACCTGCACCTCTGATACATTTCTTAGTTCTCTAACGCCAGCTGAGATGTCCAATAAAGGGGAGGTTTTGATGATAATCCGTTCTGCTTTCGACAAGAGCACATCAAGGTTGGCGACAATGTTCGGTGTGCAATCTTTTAATAGGAACACCTTTCCGGCCGCGCTTCTCCTTGCGGGATCTACATACACGGTACCCGTTTGGGTGGCTCGTGTTTTTATGTACTCAATGCCGTCCTTATGCAGAAAACTGATGTTGTTTGCCCCTAGGATTTCAGCGTTGTAAGCGGCAATTTCGGATAGTTCCTGGTCTATTTCACAGTGTATGACGGTTTTCGCTGCTTTTCCAAAGTAATACGAGTCTACGCCCAGTCCACCGGTAAGATCAATAACCTGATCTCCCTTTAATAAGGTAGATTTGTATGCAGCCGTGGCTTCTGAGGAAGATTGTTCGATAGAAATAAGCGCTGGGTAATAGATTTGCGTTTTCCCGAACCAGGTAGGTAACTTCTTTTCCGAGCGCTTTCTTGCAGCTATCTGTGATGCGAGCTCCTGTCCCGAGACAAGTGGAAATTGGCTCTTTGACAAGGCAATGCGATGTACATCAGCATTTAGCTGGTCGGCGATATAAGCCTGAACTTCCGGAGACAGAATTGATCTATTCACTTATTTGTTTTTCATCACCATCTGGCAAGTATGTCGGCTTTTTACTTCCAATAAGATCTCCTTATCCATTGTGACACGGTCTATAGTCTCCTGGTTGTAATACCTGATTGTTACAAGTTCAAGATTGGTGTTGTACTTAACGTTATAAGATGCCGAAAGATCAGCCATAAGAGCTTGAAACTTATTTTCATCATAGTCCACGCTCACAGAAAAGCTAATAGCAGAGTTCAGCATGGTGTTTACTTTCACCTTGTGCAGATGAAAAATACTGAATATATCGCTGAGGTGTTCTTCAATAATAAAAGAAAGATCTTTCGGGAAAATAGATATTAACGCTTGGTTTACCTTGAAGATGAAAGAGGGGATCGGAGAGGGTGTAGGTAGAGAAGTGATATCTGTTCCCGGGGCATCAGGATTGTTAA
>JAQBOT010000087.1 GCA_028287885.1 Pedobacter sp. | reverse complement strand
TACACGCTGTTCTAGCTTTGCAGGATCTGCTGCCGCATTGATCGCCTGGTCGGTACCATAAACCAGCCGATCCTGGTATTTAATAAAGAAATTACAGGTCTTTTGCCTGTCGCGCAAGGCATGGAGCTGCAGGTTGGTCATTCTGGAGAGATCCACACGCATGTTCGGGTAAAGGTCAAGTCGTTTGCCGAGTTCATCCAGGCTCCATTCCAGGCTTCCCAAATGTGCGCCAATGAATTGCAGGTTTGGATGTTTTTTCAGCATGTTATCCCGGGCATTGATCTGATCCATATAGGAAGGGTATTCGGGATGCAAGTACATGTGGTATTCCGGGTGTGCGCCATAATAGTCCTGGCTAAAGGTCATCTTGTCCAAAGGCAACCAGCAATCCCGGGGCTCACCATTATGCCCCACAAGCGGAATGCGGTTCTTTTCCAGATAATCCAACACCGGATCTAACCTTCGATCATCCACCATAACGAACTTGCCGTCTTTGTCGCGCAGGCTCATGCCAATGTTCTTCCAGATCTTTACGGCCTTTGCTCCATTGGCAAAGGAATGCTTCAAGCTTTCAATGGTCTTTTCGGCCCAGTCGGCATCGTTCCAATCCTTCACGGAAAATGTAGTTGCAAATGCCATTTGCTGCGGAAAACTCTTCAGATCCTGTACCGCAATTTCCTCCTGCCCCGCCATCGGTAATCCAAAAGGCCGGTCGTCCACAATATCCAGAAAATGGAAATTGTTTCTTTGCGCAAGCTTGATAAAGGTAGGCTCAAGCGTGTTTAAGTGAATGTGTGAGTCAAATTTCTTAACCTGGCTGAAGTCCTGCAACGTATAATACGTTTCTGCTTTAGCATATCCCGCGATCCTAGTCACATGCGCCGGCGTTGAAGCCGGCGAATGGACAAGAACATAGAGGGGTAGTAAGCTACAAGAAATGATGCTAAGCAGCCTATTCATATTAAGGATTCTGAGTTAAGTTCGGATTCAAGTTAATCTCACGATCAGGAATAAAGAATACAACTTTTGAATCTGTTGGATTGATGGTTTGATTGAAGCGGTCCTGACTGTGGAAACCTGGGTAAGCGCGTACTAAAGGCCGGTTATTCCGGTACAAGTCACCTGCGCGCTGCCCTTCAAAAGCAAATTCCAGGTGTCGCTCTTCGAGCACAACATCCAGCACACTGGCTTTGCCTTTCAAGTCGGCAGCAGAATACAATTCAGCACCGCTCAGCCCGGCACGTTGACGAATCAGGTTCACATCATCAATGGCTGGCTGCACATTACCCAGCTTGGCATTGGCCTCCGCCCGGATCAGGTACATTTCTGCAAGGCGCAAAAATACCGGGGAACTTAGGTTGGCGATCCCTTCCTGCCAGTTGTACTTGTTTATAAAATACTTGGGCACGTTACCGCGCTTCAAGGTATCACCGGTTGGTGTAAGCTGCAGCTCAATGAAGCTGTGGCGTACATCATTTGGATAGGTGTCCAGCAATTTCACAAAAGCTTTAGAAGCATACATCTCGCCCCAGCCGGTCGATTGCGTTACCGGATCATTGTAATACATGGAGCCAATGGCGCCTTCAAAACGATTGTCTGCCTGCGTATGGCGGATCGCGAAGATGGTCTCTGGGTTATTCTCCGGAACCGAGGTAAAATAGGTCTTGTATGCGGCTGTACCCAAAAGTGAGTAGCGTCCCGAATTGATTACCGTATTTGCATATTCTATGGCTTTGGCGTTATCGTTCATGTACAGGTATAATCTGGCCAAAAGCGCTTCGGCAACCTCCTTAGAGGCAAAGCGGGAATCTTTCGTCGAGCCCATCAGGCTGGACGCCTTCAACAGGTCTGCGATCATAAAGTCGTACACTTCTTTCACCGTATTACGACCAGCAGTTAAGTCACCACCTGTAGCGCTCACAATCGGAATACCCGGACTAGCGCCATTATCCTGTGCATATGGGCGTCCAAAAAAGCGAACCAGGTCAAAATGTGCCATGGTACGCAGGTACATGTTCTCCCCCTTAAGCTGATCCAATTCAGGAGATTGTCCGTCTGTGATCTTTTCGATGATCTGATTGGCAGAGAAGATCACCTTATAGGACTGGCGCCAGAAAGATGTTGTCACGTTGTTTCCGGGAAAATCCGTGTAGTTGTACACATTATACAATGGATCTGTGGTGGTGCCGCTTAAGGCTACGTTATCGCTCGGGTACTCGGATAAAATGTGTTCAAAACGTGTGTAATCCTCGTTAACGAGTCCGGCATAGCTTCCGTATGTTGCTGTTTGCAGGTCATCCGGCGTAGCCAATGCATTTTCATTCGACTTGCTGTCGTAGGGCTGCAAATCTTTCTTACAGGCCGTGCTGAAAAGCAGCAATACGGCAAGAATATATAGGGGTTGTTTGTTTATTGTCCTCATTTCCGTCTTATTATAATCCTATGTTAATACCAAACAATATCTTTTTGCTGATTGGGTACCTGTTGTCTGAATTTCCTCCGCCCGGACCTAAGGTTACTTCAGGATCCATGCCCGAGTACTTTGTTCCTGTCCAAAGGTTATCACCACTTACAAATACCCTTGCGTTCTTCACATTCATTCTTGCAAGAAGGCCTTTTGGCAACTCATACCCGAACTGAACGTTTCTCAAGCGGATGTAACTTCCATCTTCCAGGAAACGTGAACTGATCTTGTTGGAGTTCAAGTTACCGCCGAAAACTGCTTTTGGATGCGTGGCGATGTCGCCTGGTTTCTGCCAGCGGCTCCAGTCTGACATAGGCACCATGTTGTTCACGGTTTCATAGGCACCATCAGAGTCAAAGCTGGTCCGCGAGGAGTTAAACACTTCGTTTCCGCTCACGAAGTTCAAGAATGCGCTTAGAGAGAAGGCTTTATAGGTAAAAGTGTTTGTAAATCCACCAGTAAAATCAGGTGAGAACGAACCTACAAATTGTGAAGTTGCCTGACTTAAGGTATTGGTTTTGGTGATCGTTTGTCTGCCGCTTGCATCTGTAGTTACTTGTTCCCAAAGTGGGTCTCCGTTCGCTGGATCTACACCAGCCCATTTGCGCATGTAGAAGCTATTCAGGTCATGCCCTACACTCACGATCGTAGGCGGACCAAAACCATTGTCTGTAATGATGTCCTTGTCCTGATCTAATTTCATGACGCGGTTTTTATTGAAGGCAATGTTAAAGTTGGTCTCCCATCTGAAAGCACCGTTCAAGTTAACCGTGTTCAGGTTAAGTTCTAACCCGCGGTTTCTTACTGAGCCTACGTTCCGGATCACAGATGTAAATCCACTGGTGTATGGAAGCTGCACATCCAACAGCAATGCTGCTGAGGTTTTGCTGTACACATCAACATTTAAGGATATTCTTTTGAAAATACCAATATCAAGTCCGATGTTGGTTGACTTAGCCTTTTCCCAGGTCAAGTCTGAATTGGCCAACTGAAATGGTGTTGAAGCGGAGAAGCCGGCATACTGAGAAGAGAAGCTATATAAACCCAGCGTCTGGTAGTTACCGATCTGCGCATTACCTGTTGAACCATAACTCGCTCTGAATTTCAGTAGATCAAAGGTTTTCTGGTCGGCCATGAAGTTTTCGTTGCTCAGGATCCAGGAAGCGCCTAAAGTATAGAAGTTACCGGCACGGTGATTGGCACCGAAGCGGGAAGAAGCCTCATTGATATAAGAACCTACCGCGAAGTACCGGTTGTTGTAGTTATAGTCGACCTGGACCAATCCTTTACTGAAGGCGTTCTCGTTTCTTAAGCCATTCAAATCTCCAGAGCTGAGGATTTGGGAAGCGGCATTCATGACATGCAATCCGGCCACAAAGCCCTGTCCGTACATGCGGTTGCTTTCATTATAGTTCTTTTCCGCCTCTGCTACAGCAATGGCACTCAGGTTGTGTTTACCAAAGCTTTTGTCGTATAGTAAACGGTTGGAGGTAATCAGACTGCTGCCATAAGCAAGGTCATTGGTAAGCTGGCCTAAGCCAATCCCTGCCTTGCCCCGCACATCATAGTAGAGCTCACCCTTTGTATTGTTGTAATTCGCCCGGTTGCTGCTGGTAAAGGTTAGATTTTTGGTAATCAGGTAATCAATCTTGAGGTCACCGGCAAGGGAAGTTCTGCGGGTATCATCCATATTGTATTGCCAGCCATGCAGGAAGTTATCATGTTCCCTGCCAATCCAGCCTTCTTCGGTTCCCTTTTTGATGGATCCGTCTGCGTTGAATGGGTTGTCCCATGGCATGTTACGCGTTGCACCAACAATAGCCCCGTAGTTACCTGACGCCTCGTCCGTCCATTTCCTATAAGAAGCATCGAGGCGGACACCCACTTTCAATTTGCTGTTGATGGAATGTGAGATGTTGGTACGAAGATTATATGATTCCCGTCCTGAAGTTCTAACGGTACCTTCTTCATTGTAATAATTTCCAGAGATGTAGACCTGTGTCTTTTCAGATCCACCGGAAACAGAAAGTGTATAATTCTGGGTTACGCCGGTTTGGAAAGCCAGACTTTGCCAATCGGTATTTTGTTGAAGCAGATTCGCTGGTCTATCTCTTTCAAATATTGCCGGATCAAAGAAGGTTTTCTGATAATCATACAGCTGCTGCGAATCCATCACGTCGAAATTCCCGAAGCTTGCATTATTCAAACCTGTGGTGGCACTAAAGTTCACCTGGTTGTTTCCCGCCTTTCCGCTTTTGGTTGTAACGATAATTACTCCATTTGCAGCTCTTGAACCATAAAGTCCGGTTGCCGCAGCATCTTTTAGAATGGTTACCGATTCGACGTCGTTCGGGTTTACCGTTCCGCCGATAATTCCATCTACTACATATAAAGGACCTGCGCCAGCAGTAATGGAGCTGGATCCACGTACGATGATGCTTGGCTCAGCGTTCGGACTACCCGAACTTGCCGACACAATGACACCGGCGGCTTTACCTTGTAGCATGCTGGTCACATCATTGGAAGTCACGTCCCGCAGCTTTTCACCGGAAACAACGGCAACAGAACTGGATAATTGAGACAGCGACTTGGTGGTATAGCCGACAACCACAACTTCATCCAAGTTGGAAATACCTTCTGTCATCGTTACATTGATGACTGTCTTTCCATTAACCGGAACTTCAACAGTGTTAAAGCCTACCGCCTGAAAGATCAGCGTAGCGTTCTCAGGAACCCGAATGCTGAAATTACCATTGGCATCGGTGGATACCGCAGTTTTGGTGTTGTTCTTTAAACTGATGGTGACGCCTGGTACCGGGCCCAATTTATCGGACACTTTTCCCTGGACAATGATGTCGGCGCGGACTAGGCCGCTTTCGTCCCGCGCTATGACACTTGCGCGGGCAACTTCCGTACTAATCGACATGATCGAACAGCAGAGCATGCTGATTACTCCGATCCTGAAGATTCTAGAATGAGTTTGAGTTGGTTTTTTGTTCATCGCATGGAGTATTTGTAGGATTCAATTGACATATACTACTGATTACTAACGGGTTAGTTTATTAATCGTATAACATAAACACAATATGAATAATTATATCAGCTTTGAAAGAAAGGAAAAGTAAGGCAACCGTTTGCGTAATTTGAGCAATCGTTTGTGTAAACCGCTTAAAAGAAATTAAAGGGAATGCAGGATAAGTTCAGAATCGAAAATTACCTGCTGATAACATGGTTTTTTTACTTCAATTCCGGGCTCAGCTTCCATTAATGAAAACAAGATCTCAGTTGCTTTTTCTGCTTGAAGGTGCGGAAATTGCTCGATGGAGGCTAAAGGCCGCTCGTTCATATAGGACCAGATCGGCAGATTGGCAAAGCTGATGAAGTAAATGTCTTTGTTGATCACCATGTTTCGGGCTTTGGCCGCGACAATGGCATCTAAAGCCAGGTAGTCGTTGAAGGTAATGATCGCCTTTGGCGGATGCTCAAGAGAAAACAACTTATCCATGGCGGCGAGGTTTCCTTCTTTAGATAGGTCAGTCGTCTGCATCATCTGAGGATCGTATGGGATGTTGTGCATCTTTAGACCTTTGAAGTAGATCTGCTGCCTTTGCTTACTTGCGTTCAGATGCGCCGGACCATTGATCAAAGCAATATTCGTTATTCCCTTCGCTACAAGGGTTTCAATTGCCTTTAGCATGCCTGTCTGCAGGTTACATGCAGAATAATGAACATCTGTTCGTTCCGGGATACAGTCGAAAAATACGATGGGTATGTTATAGTGTTGCAATTGTTCGAAATGTTCGAAGCTTGTCGTGTTCTTGCTTACGGATACGATCATACCATCCACGCGGTGATTTTTCATTGATTCCAGGATGCGCACTTCGCGCTCCGGATCGTCCAAAGACTGGCCGATAAGCACATTATACTTCTTGGTGCTGGCAAATTCTTCTATTCCACTGATTGCAGTTGAGAAAAAAGCTTCGGAAAGGTTTGGGAGCAGAACACCTATGGTAAAAGTTTTTCGTTGCTTAAAAGAGATTGCGGAAAAATTCGGTTCGTAGTTCAGCTCTTCGGCGAGCTGCTTTACGCGCATGGTCGTAACCCAGCCGATGCTAGGATGATCGTGCAACGCCCGAGAGACTGTTGAAGTGGATATATTGAGCTTCCTGGCAATCTCCTTGATGGTAGGTAACCTGTTGATGGACATGAATATAATACTTTAGTAATATCTGCGGTAGCTAAAATACAATAATATTTGGTAAGGAACAGTTTAGGCATAGCTTCTATTTTGCTTCGCAGAGCTTTCGGGTTTCCTTTGGGGGGCCTTCGGGTTTTTTGGGGCATCGCTCCGGCATTGCTGGGGCATCGCTATGGCACCGCTAGGGCCAAAAGCCCTACAGATGCCCAACGAAGGCCTTAGCAAGGGTCAGGCTTGGCCGGAGAAATCCCGAATGAATTTGCACTCATATG
>JAQBOT010000083.1 GCA_028287885.1 Pedobacter sp. | reverse complement strand
ACATAATTGGATTGTTGTACCACCTCAATGTAGAGTCTGCGCTCGTATAGAACAAGGAATCGGACTTGGCCTGCAGGTTAGATTTATAAACCCGAACATTGTGATAGGCTTTGATAATGCGACTTCTCACCGTATCCAAGGGGTTTAAAATCTTTGCAGGCTTTAGTTTCGCTGTAGCAATCTTTGCTGCTTTTGCAGCCGCAGTATCTACCTTTCCGCCAGGCGTCTTCTTTACAGCTGCTGTTTTTGCATCCACTGTTGCCTTTATAGAATCTACTTTCCCAGGGGGTGCTTTCCCGAGGGAGTCCGGGCTTGCTGCTTTTTTGATCAGCGAATCCTGTTTGTCTGGCGGTATTTTCTTCAATGAATCTGTGGTCAGCGGAATGGAGTCTGTTTTCAAACCGAGCTTTGCCTGCTTCTGCAAATCTTTCTTTTTCTTCCGTTCCGATCTGTTGTCGCTGCCTTTTTCTACCTTGGCGTTTTCGGATGACTTAGGCAGCTGATTTACCTTAAGGCGCTTGCCCGTGGTTGCCGCAGAATCTACATCCTCAGAACCCACCTCATTATCTTTTTTGATTACCGTCCGCGGGATGAGGGTTAGCGTTTGGCGTAAGACCATCTGCGTTTCCAGCGTGTCAGATCCAAGCCAGAGCGTGTCCGGGCGAAGTACGTTATTAATCTTCACAGAATCCTTTGTGCCCATGCCGATATATGCATTGTTGGTTACAACCGTCCGTTCATCCTTTTTATAAAAGTAGCCTAGCTGCCCATGTAATACGGTCTTGTCTGCCGTATCAATAAATATAATATTCCGAACAGCCTTTCCATATCCGGCAATGCCGTCATAGTAAAGACTATCGCCCTTCATAGATTTAGTGCCTTTGGTATACAGGTTTTTCTTCCCAAAATAGGCATATTGAGATTTGGTGTTATAAGCTCCATTCTCCGTATACAAATTATCATCTTTCCCTTTAATGTTCGTCGGCCCATAGAAGTAGGTCCAGTTTGAAAAGGTGTTGTAGCGCAGGGTATCGGATTTGATCGTTACATCAGGGGTAACCACAACTACATTGTACCTGAAGTAAGCATCGCGACTGTTTGAGAAATAATAGCCGTTCTTACTGGTCAGGGTAACATCTTTACTTACAATTTTGCCGCCATCAACATACGTACCGACCTTTGTTCCCATATTATAATCGAGAACATTGGTTGTTAATACCGACTCCCGGTCAAGTAGTCGCACATTGCTGGATAAATGCGCCATCTTACTGTTTCCATCATAGGTAAGCCTATCCGAATAAATGTTTACGGTATCTGCCTGATTGATGTGCACATTGTTATACGCCTCAAAAACATTCCTTGCTTCATAGAAAACTGCACTATCGCAGCTCATAATGGCATTGGCCTGTTTAAAAACAGGTTTTCTTAAATAAGAAATATTAGTCTTTAGATCAATTGTATTGTGCTGAGAGTTGATAAGGGTGATTTTGGTTTTCTTCTGCGCGAACAACGCGAAAGGAAGGAGTATAAATAGAAATAATAGGCGTATTTTCTGCACAATACAAAGTTAGTTGTTTGCGTACCATTTTTAATTAAATAATTTTGAAAGATGTTTCCTCTTCGAAGTTTCAAAGCGTTCATTGCAAAAAATGACTTGTTCAAGGCCGATCAGAAAGTCCTGCTGGCCGTAAGCGGCGGTAAGGATTCTGTATTGATGGTACATCTGTTTAAACTCGCAGGATTCAATTTTGGTATAGCGCACTGCAACTTTAGTCTTCGAGGTGATGAATCCTTACGGGATGAGTCTTTCGTAAAGGAATTGGCAGCTTCGCTGGATGTTCCCTTTTACAACACACATTTTAATACGAAAGCTTACGCAAAAGAAAATCACCTGTCCACCCAGATGGCTGCACGAGAACTTCGCTATAATTGGTTCGAGGAGGTTCGACAAGCAGAAGGTTATGACCTTGTTGCCCTTGCTCATCACCAGAATGATGCCATTGAAACCGTACTCCTCAATCTCACCAGGGGAACCGGTATCTCGGGCTTGCATGGTATTTTACCCAAACGCGATAAGCTGATCCGGCCTTTGTTGTTTTTGTCAAGGCCAGATATCGATAGCTGCATAGCAACGAACAACGTTGCATATATTGAAGACAGTTCAAACTCCTCCGATTATTATGCGCGTAATAAGGTCCGTTTAAATGTTGTTCCACAGCTAAAACAGATCAATCCAAACCTGGAATATAAATTTGCTCAGAACATCCAACGATTTTCAGACACAGAAGAGGTTGTTCAACAACTGGTCGTAATCCAACGCCAAGCACTGATTCAAGAAACCCAGAGTGGCCATACCCTGTCAATTGAAGCAGTTAAAACATTACATCCCCAGAAGTTCCTTTTGTTTGAACTGCTGAAGCCCTATGGCTTTAGTGAGTATGTGATTGAAGATCTGATTTCCTCCCTACACCGCCAAACCGGAACCTCTTTTTTTAGTACTAGTCACCGCATCACCATAAACCGGGATACCTTACTAATAACCAGGACATCAACAGAAGACGCACCGAACATTGTCCATATAAGTTCATCCGACGAGCTTATTCACTTCAAACAACAAACAATACATATCACTACGGCAAACTCCCTTGAGTTCGAAAGAAACAAAGCCAAAGCCTTCATTGATGCTGATCTACTCATCTTTCCATTACTCGTCAGAGCCTGGCTGCAGGGCGATGCCTTTATGCCCCTGGGCATGAATACCTTTAAAAAACTAAGCAACTTCTTTGTTGATGAAAAGGTTCCCTTACCAGAAAAAGAAAATATTCCAATTGTGGTAAATGGGAATAGCGACCTGATCTGGATAGCCGGCATGAGGCAGGACAATAGGTACAAAGTATCAGCAACAACAAAAAAAGTAGTTATATTCGAACTGAAATTCACATAAATGAATCATAGATACGCTTTTTTAGAGAAACAGTATATCGGACGAGATTACATCAGAATCTGCATTAGACTTGTGCTTGCTGCTTTCTGCTTTGCAGCTTATGTGTATGAGCGCGATCGTGACAATACTCAGGATGTCTTCCTGGTTGTTGGCTTCGGCATCATTGGCATCTCCATTCTACTCTTATTCCTTATTCACTACAAGACAATCATCGACAATAAGAGTATCATTCTTGACGGATTGTGGACAGCGAAAAAGGTGAAAATAGACCTGAACAGCATTGTAAGCGTTAGAAAAGACAGATATAATAACTTCATCATCAATAATCCTGTCTATAACTTACACCGCAAAGGCAGTATTCGTTTTTACGCTTCGGGCAAGGATGCGGTCGTCCTTACTGACCGCGACGGATTGGAATATTTCATTGGAACCCAGCGCCCAAACGAGATGTACCTCGTAATAATGTCCGAAATGCAGAAGTAATGTCTTTTCAGCTAAAATAATTGCAATTGTGTAACACAAAGCCGGTTTTAAGTTTGGTTCTTTGTCATCGTAAATAAAGGCAAGAAAACGCTGCTGTTACGTGCATCAAGGTGCCAAGACAACAGGTGTTCAAGTTCCTGAAAGTTTAAATTAGATTGTTAAAAATCTAGATTCCCAGGTTCTTTAACCCGTCATTGCCGTTATTAAAAAATACATATCAATGAAAATAGGAATCGTTTGTTACCCGACCTTTGGAGGGAGTGGTGTCGTAGCTACCGAATTAGGTAAAGCACTGGCCGATGAAGGTCATCAGGTACATTTTATCACATATAGCCAACCGGCGCGCCTGGATTTCTTCTCTGCAAACCTATACTATCACGAAGTTTCTGTAAGGGATTACCCTTTGTTCGACTATGCTCCATACGAATCTGCTTTAGCCAGTAAGCTTGTGGATGTAGTGAGATTTGAGAAACTCGACCTGCTGCATGTTCATTATGCCATTCCACATGCCTCTGCAGCCTTTATGGCCAAGCAGATCCTGGCAACCTATAACATTCACATTCCGGTAGTAACCACCCTTCACGGAACGGATATTACCCTGGTTGGTAAAGATCCGACCTATAAACCCGTGGTAACCTTTTCTATAAATCAGTCGGACGGTGTAACTACCGTTTCTGCAGATCTTAAGAAAGATACAATGAACCACTTTGACATCAAGAAAGAAATTAAGGTCATTCCCAATTTCATAGATTTCACGCGTTTCAGTCTAAAGCCGAAAGATCATTTTAAAAAGGCCATAGCACCAAATAATGAACGTATTCTTATCCATACTTCAAACTTCAGGAAAGTAAAGAATACTTCAGATGTTATTAAGATGTTTCACAAGATTCAACAAACCATTCCATCCAAGCTTTTAATGGTAGGGGATGGTCCGGAAAGGGCCTACGACGAACAACTCTGTCGTGATCTGGGCATTGTTAATGATGTTCGTTTTCTTGGAAAACAAGATGCAGTAGAAGAGATTTTATCCGTGTCTGACCTTTTCCTTATGCCTTCAGAGTCAGAAAGCTTTGGTCTTGCTGCGCTTGAAGCAATGGCTTGCAAAGTTCCTGCAATTACATCGAATGCTGGTGGATTGCCTGAACTTAATGTGAACGGCTATTGTGGGTATATGAGTAATGTTGGTGATGTAGATGATATGGCTGCAAATGCAATCAAGATCTTGGAGCATGATGACATACTTCAGCAGTTCAAAGAAAACGCCTTCTTAAGGGCTCAGGAATTTGATTTGAAGAAGATCTTACCGATATATATCGATTATTACAATGAGATCATTGAAAAGCAATTTAAGCTTCAATCGGTAATTTAAATCTATTTATTTGCTGTAAACACAAGACAAACTGGTGCGCCAAGCTCAATGCGCTTGTGCGTATCAGAAAGTGCACCGGTTTCTTTATTGATCTTGAAAATAACCACGTTGTTCGTGTACTGATGTGCAACCAATAGGTAGTTTCCAGAAGGATCAATGGTGAAATTTCTTGGACCTTTTCCAGCAGTAGGGATGCTGCTCTTTTTAACCAAGGTTCCGTCATTTTGTACCGCAAAGCGAGTTATTGAATTCGCGGTTCCACGATTCGTAGCATAAAGAAATTTGCCATTAGGTGTAAGGTGGATATCTGCAGCGCCGGATTCGCCGGTAAAATCATCAGGAACAATGTTTGTTTGTTGCAGAACCTTTAAGTGTCCATCCTGGTAGTTGAAAACTGTTACATCTCCATTTATTTCCTGTAAAAGGTAGGCAAACTTGCCGTTTTTGCTAAAGGTAAGGTGACGTGGTCCGCTTCCTGCCTTCACGGCGATACTGTCTGATAATTCAAGCACATTATCAACACTATTTGCATGGTATTTATACAAATACACCTTGTCGGTTCCGAGGTCGTTACTCAGCACATATTTGCCGTCAGGTGTAAACTTCACCATATGTACATGCGGTGATTTCTGCCTTCCCTTGGGGTCAATACTGCTTCCGGAATGTTTGATCACCTGCTTTGGTCCCGTTAAAGCACCACTGGTGTCGCGACCTAGAACAACAATACTGCCACCAGAATAATTTGCAGCAATCACGTTGATTTGATCTGAGATGACGTAGCAAGGATCTGCTCCTTTAGAATCCAACTTGTTTAGAAAGTCGAGCGTGCCCGTAACCGGATCAAAGCTAAATGCACTGATGGTACTATTTTCGCCATCCTCGTTAACGCTGTAAACGAAGTGATTGTCTTTGCTTACTGTCAGATAACTTGGGTTGGTTACATTCTTTCCGATGCATTTAGCCCTGAAGGCCGCGGTTTGTGTATTAAAATCATAAACATAAATCCCTTCACTCTTCCCAGTATTTGTATAGGTGCCAATTAGTAAATTGTAATCGGCTGTTTGTGCCTGTGTTTCCATAATCCACAACAATAATGGCAAGAGGTAAAGGACCCTTTTCATGCGAATGATTTAGTTTTATTTGATCAAATGTTTTATTTGTATTAATTCATGCTCTTCCAAATAGCGCCATCTGCCACGAGGAAGATCTTTCTTTGTTAAGTTCCCGTATACTACACGGTCCAATTTCACTACTTCATATCCCAGGTGCTCAAATATTCTGCGCACAATGCGGTTTTTACCACTATGGATCTGAATGCCCACCTCACGTTTTGAACCGCCCGTTACGTAAGATACAGTATCTGGCTTAATTAAACCATCTTCAAGTTCAAGTCCGAATTGAATTTTATTCATATCTCCCTGACTTAAGCTCTTATTCAGTTCAACATGGTAAATTTTAGTAATGCCATTCTTTGGGTGAGATAATTTATCCGCAAGATCACCATCGTTGGTCATTAACAATAAACCGGTTGTGTTGCGGTCTAAGCGACCTACAGGATAGATACGCTCCCTGCTTGCTTTTTCAACCAGCTGCATTACTGTACGGCGCTCCTGAGGATCATCCGTAGTTGTAATATAATCTTTTGGTTTGTTTAAAAGAACGTAAGTTTTCTTTTCACGTTTCAGCAACTCGCCATTGTATCTGATTTCATCTTTTGCGGGGTCAACTTTGTGGCCAAGCTCCGAAACTACTTCACCATTCACAGAGACAACACCTGCTTCAATTAATTCATCTGCCTTACGGCGAGAACAAATTCCTGAATTGGCAATGTAGCGGTTCAAACGAACCAAGCCATCATCTACCTTAGGTTGATCTTTACGAACGCGCATTACCGGTGCTTTTTCAGAAGAAAAAGTTGGTCTGAATTCGCCTGTTTCTGAATCTCTTTTACGGAAAGGTCTGCTATCTGTGCTTCTAGATACACCAGGTCTTTTATCGTCAAACTTGCGGAAAGGTTTATCTCCCTTCGGCGCAAATTGCTCTCCCTTTGGTGCAAACTGATCTTTCTTTATATAACTCCTGCCTTTGCTTTCTGGAGTATCTCTTTTGCTTCCTGCAACGTACTCTTTTGGTCTATCTGTAAAAGGTCTTTTACCTTTAAAATCGCTTCCCGAATCCTTGCGGCTATCGGTATTGCGGCTTGATCCACCAAATCTGCTTTCCCTTGGATCTTTATCCGCAAAAGGTTTTTTCCCTTTGTAACCACCTCCGCCTTCTGGGCGACTATCGTTACTGCGGCTCGCTCCACCAAACTTGTTTTCTCTAAAGCTGCTTCCACCTTCAGTGCGATTGTCCGCACCACGGCTTGCTCCTCCAAATTTGTTTTCTCTCGGGTCTTTATCCGTGAAAGGTCTTTTTCCTTTATACCCACTTCCGCCTTCTGCGCGGCCCGCTGTATTGCGGTCTGTGGCTCCCGGTCTGCTGTCTTTTCCTTCTTTGTCGCCAAACGAGCTTTTGCCTTTATAGGTACTACCTGTTCCTGTACGGCTGCTGCCTGAAGTGCTTCTGCTTCCCGGTTTGGACTTGTCATCCCGACTGTTCCTGTTGTTGTTTTTTATCATGTTAACCTATTAAGTGCGCAATTATGCGCATACAAATTTAGCAAAAAACGTGCAATCTGTGCTTCGATTATTACGTATATTGAAGTAAATAAAAAACATTGCTTACATATGTTTAAACGCTGATTATCGTATTGATTTAGGTAATTGCTTGATAATTAGATAAATATATCGTAGGTTTGTAGAAATTCTATATTATTCACCAAAAAAAGGAGGAAAATGATAAAGAAACACGTAGTAACATGTACGATAATTTTAACGTTATTGGTTATGGCAAAAGTGTTTGCTTACAACTTGCCCCAAGCAGCAAAAAGTCTACTTAAGATAGACAAGAAAACAGTACCGAAAGTCTCAATTACCTCTGGAAACAGTAATGTAATAAACGAGAAAGAGCCAGCATCTTTTATGGCTCGCTTAAACTTCGCAAAGGAAACCCTTCCACTGGGTGATTCCAAAGTCGAGCGTAAAATGAAAAAGGTCCTCAAGACCTACAATTACAATACAACACAAACCAACCGCTTGCAAAGAAAAGCAGCTGAATGGTTTCCAGTAATTGAACCAATACTTGCCAAATATGGCATCCCCAATGATTTCAAATATATGCCCCTGGTAGAATCCGGCTTAAAAAGCGGTGTTTCTCCAAAAGGTGCAGCTGGTTTTTGGCAATTTATGCCGGGTACCGCTCGTACTTATGGCCTAAGAGTTAATGCCAGTGTAGATGAACGTAAGAACTTACACAAATCTACCGTTGCCGCCTGCAAGTATTTGAAGGAACTCTACGGCATATTTGAAAGCTGGACTTTGGTGGCCGCTGCTTTCAATGTTGGTGATAACCACATGAAACGCCAGATCAACCGCCAAAATCAGGATAATTATTTTAAAATGAAACTTAATCAGGAAACCGGTAAATATGTTTATAAGTTGATTTCAATGAAACAGATTGTCGAGCATCCTCAGCGTTATGGCTATGCACCTTCTAAAGAGTTGCTCGCTTACAACGGAAAAGAATAGCAGCTAATAACTGCAACGTCAAAGCCGGAATCATTCCGGCTTTTTTTATGGCTGAAAATTTGCTAAACCAACTAAAAGCGCGCTCAAGCGTTGTACATATCTATGAGTAACAATAACGTTGATCTTGGGGAACAAAAAGATGTTGAAGTCTATGGTGCCCGGGTACACAATCTAAAAAATATTGACATTTCATTTCCGAGGAATAAACTCGTGGTTATCACCGGATTAAGTGGTAGCGGGAAATCTTCTTTGGCATTCGATACTATTTATGCCGAAGGGCAGCGCAGATACATGGAAACCTTCACTGCCTATTCCAGGCAATTTATGGGTGGGATGGAAAGACCTGATGTAGACAAAGTGTCAGGACTGAGCCCGGTGATCGCAATTGAACAAAAAACCACAAGCAAGAATCCCAGATCAACTGTAGGTACCATTACAGAGATCTACGATTTTATGCGTTTACTTTATGCCCGTACCGCAGACGCTTTCTCCTACAATACCGGAGAAAAGATGGAGCGGATGAGCGAAGATCAAATCCTGAACACAATCTTTAAGAAATATGAAGACATACCCGTAAACATCCTTGCCCCGGTGGTAAAAGGAAGAAAGGGGCATTACCGTGAGCTTTTTGAACAGGTCCGCAAACAAGGCTATGTTAAGGTCAGGGTTGATGGCGAAATCAAAGACATCACCTCTAAGATGCAGGTAGACCGCTATAAGATTCACGATATAGAAGTGGTAATTGATCGTTTGGTCATTGACCGCAAAGATCAAAAGCGGTTGCAGGATTCTTTGAAAACAGCCATGCGGATGGGTAAAGGCGTTATCAAGATTAGCGATAAGGATAACAATGTTTCTCATTTCAGTAGGTTCCTGATGTGCCCGACAACTGGGATTTCGTACGATGAACCACAACCGAATAGCTTCTCTTTCAATTCGCCATATGGTGCCTGTGAGCGTTGCGATGGACTTGGCTATATATTCATTGTCGACAAGGAGTCTGTTATGCCGAACCCAAAGCTAAGCATCATCAATGGGGGACTCGCACCACTTGGAGAATACAGGGACATTTGGATGTTCCAGGTTTTAAAGGCACTTGCAAAGAAATATAACTTTTCTCTATCCACGCCTATAGAAAAGCTAAGTGATGAGACCATTTCGCTTATCCTAAATGGTACCCCAGAGCTCCTTTCAGTTGCTGTGGAGTACAATAAATGGAATGTACAAAACTACCAGATCACCTTTGACGGAATAATAAAGCTGTTGGAAGAACAACAGGAAAAGAAGTCTGCCGGCAGTTCTGATGATATGGAAGCATTCCGGAAGTTGAAAACCTGCCCGGTTTGTAATGGCGCGAGACTGAAAAAAGAAAGCCTACATTTCAAGATCGACGGCAAGAACATCTTTGAGCTTGCCGAAATGGACATCAACAGCCTTAGACAATGGAACGAAAACCTGGAGACAAGGTTAAATGAAAGACAAAATACCATAGCCAAGGAGATCCTGAAAGAAATCCGCGCCAGACTTGGCTTCCTTACTGATGTAGGATTGAATTACCTGACTTTAGACAGGACTGCAAGAACACTTTCAGGTGGAGAGGCACAACGTATCCGTTTGGCTACGCAGATCGGTTCACAGCTTATGAATGTGATGTACATCCTTGATGAGCCAAGTATCGGTTTACACCAGCGGGATAACGAACGCCTGATTGGTGCATTGAAAAATCTTCGTGATCTTGGAAATACTGTGCTTGTGGTTGAACACGATAAAGAAATGATTCTGGAAGCAGATCATGTTATTGATATTGGTCCTGCTGCGGGTGTACGCGGTGGGCAGGTGGTAGCGGAAGGAACACCAGCACAGATCCTGAAATCAAATACTTTAACTGCCGCTTACTTAAACGGCAAGAAGTCTATTGAAATTCCAAAAACAAGAAGAAAAGGGAACGGACATAAACTATCGATAATTAAAGCAAGCGGGCACAACCTAAAAGACGTGTCTGTAGACTTTCCCCTTGGAAAGTTTATTGCGGTGACCGGCGTTTCCGGTAGCGGTAAGTCCAGCCTAATCACGGAAACCTTATATCCAATATTAAACCACCATTTCTTCCGGGCAAAGAAGCATCCGCTGCCTTATGAAAAGATCAATGGTTTAAAGGAAATCGACAAAGTTATTGAGATTGACCAGGCGCCGATTGGTAGAACGCCTCGTTCCAACCCCTCGACCTATACCGGCGTATTTTCAGACATCCGGAACTTGTTTGTACAATTGCCTGAAGCTAAGATCAGGGGATATAAACCAGGGCGGTTCTCTTTCAATGTCAAAGGAGGACGCTGTGAAACTTGTCAGGGTGCCGGAATGAAGGTTATCGAAATGAACTTCTTGCCCGATGTACAGGTTCCTTGCGAGGAATGCGGTGGCCGACGATACAACAGGGAGACCTTAGAGGTCCGCTACCGCAGTAAATCCATCAGTGATGTATTGGACATGAGTATTGAAGATGCCTGTGCATTCTTTGAAAACATGCCGGCAATATATCGTAAGATCAAGACATTAAAAGATGTAGGGTTAGGTTACATCACCCTCGGACAGTCATCAACCACCTTATCGGGTGGGGAGGCGCAGCGCGTTAAGCTTGCTACGGAGCTTTCGAAGAAAGATACCGGCAGCACTTTTTATATCTTGGATGAGCCGACTACAGGTCTGCATTTTGAAGATATCAACGTGTTACTTGGCGTGCTTAATGAGCTTGTTGAAAAAGGAAATACAGTTTTGGTGATTGAACATAACCTGGATGTAGTGAAAGTGGCTGACTGGGTAATTGACCTTGGAGAAGAAGGTGGTGCCGGAGGTGGTAAAATCCTCTTTGAGGGAACTCCCGAAGGTCTTATCCAGAACCCAATTAGTTTAACAGGTAAATTCTTAAAAAAAGAAATGGAGGTTTAAATGAATCAGAGGGTTTTAAATACGTACCTGCCGGATGCTTCTGCGCCAGGTTCCTTATCCGTCGGCATGGGACTGACCAGCAACTCCGTTTACCGTCTGATCGATGCAGAGGATATAAAGAAGATTTTAAGACCCCGGAAATCATTTACCCACAAAGGCAGCTACGGCCATGTACTTGTTGTGGCAGGGCAGGAGCAAACCATGGGTGCGGCAATACTGTGCGCTACAGCCTCTCTATATGCTGGAGCAGGACTAACGACTGCAGCAATACCAGCTACTGGCTTAACTGCTCTGAATACGGCCATTCCCGAGGTTATGTATCTGAACCGTTCAGAGTTACAATCAATGGTTAAGCTAGACAAGTATAGCGCAGTTGCCATTGGACCCGGACTCAGTACTTCGACTGAGGCTCTTGAACTGCTTGAAAAGGTATTAAGGCTGCACCGCTCCCTGGTGCTTGATGCAGATGCATTAAACATCCTCGCCAAAGAACCGGAACTCTTTAACCTTTTGCCTGCAGGAAGTATCCTTACTCCGCATGTTAAAGAGTTTGATCATTTGTTTGGAGAACACACAACCTGGTTCCACCGCATCCAAACCGCTAGAGAAAAAGCCAGGCAATACAAAATCGTGATCCTCTTAAAAAACCAATATACGTTTATCGTTGATGCGGAATCTAATGTTTATATCAATCCCACCGGAAACCCAGCGATGGCGCAGGGTGGTATGGGCGATGTTCTCACGGGGATAGTAGCCGCTTGTTTGGCAGAGGGCTACCAACCAAAAGATGCAGCCATACTGGGTAGCTACGTTCATGGAAAATCCGGAGATCAGCTTGCCAAGGAGCGCTTTGTTGTTACTGCATCACAGGTCACAAAACATCTGCCTTTTGTGTTCAAAGAAATCGTTAAATCGTAACGCCACCCATAACAACCATTTGATCCATGGTAGGGCTCGGACTGCCTCCACGTTTCTCCAGTGTTACGGCAAATGCTTGTGCTAAACGAATTTCCTTCATTTGCAAGAGAATCGATGTCGAATCTGATTTCATGTCAAAAACTCCAAGGTCCACTGGTTTACCGTTTACCAAAGCCCAAAGCTGGTATTGATGTCCCGTGTCATTTACCGGAAGAACCATTTTTGACTTATCGAGAATTACATTCTTGTTTTTCTTATTCCAATAGACCATCATTTTCGATGAAGGCTGAGCCTTTGTGCCCGCAAGTTTAACAATGGCCCAGTTGGGGTCATCAACCATGGCGGCTATCTTTTCCAGATCTGAGTTGGTCTGTTTCATGAAGCCAACAGTCGCAACAAATTTCCTGTTTTGTAAATTCAGTGCCGATATCTGCTGTTTTGCTTCAGTTAAGCGGCTATTGGCAGAAATCAGGGCAATTGTTGCCACAAGCAACAGCGCAATGCAAGCTGCAAGTGCATAAACAAGGTTCCTGATCTTCGCATTTGCTGTCCGCTGTATTGTAGGTAGATCTTGGCCTGATGTATCTGAGTGTTGTGCTGGCGTATCGAGTACGCTTATAATCTCATTGTCCAAGCCAGCACGTGGTTGTATTGCTTCTGATAATGCATATCGCTCCAAGGCGATCTCAATTGCCCGGATTTCTTGTAATACCTCCGGATATTTAAATGCCATAGCTTCAACTTCATTTATCTCCTGGCCTTTTAATTGGCCAAGAACATAAAGTTCAAGGATGCCCGATTCGATATAAGCTTTTGGTTGTTCCACTAATTAAATTGCTTTCTTAATTCCATAACTGCCATTCGAATTCTTGTCTTAACGGTGCCCAACGGTATATCCAATGACTCGGCAGCCTCAACGTGCGTATAGCCCTTGAAGTATACCAAATCCAGAACATCAAAAAATTCAGGTTTTAGTGCATTGACCATGTCGCGCAATCCAACAACGTCAGAATTGAATGAGATCTTTTTCTCTGCGTCGATGAAATCTACGTTATTTTCAATGTCTTGGTTTTTGTTCGCATTTCTAAAATCTTTTGATCTTAGTTTGTCAATAGATAAGTTACGGGCAACATTAATCATCCACGTAAACAGTCTTCCTTTGCTGCTGTCGTAATGTTCAGCAGAATTCCAGATTTTAATAAATGTTTCTTGCAGCGTATCTTCAGCGACTTCAGTGTGCTGAATAATTCGGGATATAACGCCAAACAGCGCGCCAGAATACATATCGTACAATGCTTGGATTGCGATAGTCTCCTGGTTTTTCAGGGCTTTTATCAAGTCTTCTTCTGTGAGGGTTATCCTTTTAGTAGTTGCCAAAGCGATTTTAATATTGCTATGAAACAACACGAATGCATCCCTTTTGTTTGGAGGTGCTTATAAAAAGCGCAACAACAAGGAATACTCTGCTTAAAGATCCAACAAATGTTTTTCGGCGTGGTACGAAGAGCGTACAAGAGGGCCGCTTTCCACATACCGCAGTCCTTTTTGCAATCCAATCTCCTTGTATTTTGCAAACTGGTCTGGGTGAATCCAGTCTACTACCGGATGGTGGCTTCGGGTTGGCTGCAGGTATTGGCCTAAAGTCAATATATGAACACCGTTGGCAACCAGGTCGTCCATTGCTTCACATACATCATCTTCGGTTTCGCCAAGCCCAAGCATGATACCTGTCTTTGTGCGTAATCCGAAATCTGAGACTCTCTTTAGACACTCCAAACTGCGGTCGTATTTAGCTTGGATTCGTACTTGCTTGGTCAGGCGTCTAACCGTTTCCACATTGTGCGACATCACTTCCGGGCGTTCTTCCAATACACGGTAAAGGTTATCCCAGACTCCCCTGAAGTCGGGAATAAGCGTCTCGAGTGTTGTTTGAGGACTCTCACGGCGGATGGCTTGAAGCGTTTCTGCCCAAATAATTGAACCGCCGTCTTTCAGATCGTCGCGATCTACCGAAGTAATTACGCAATGTTTAACCTGCATAAGTTTCACTGATTCAGCAACCCGGTTGGGTTCTCCGAAATCTACGGCAAGAGGTCGGCCTGTTGCTACAGCACAGAAGGAACAAGATCTGGTACAGATGTTACCAAGAATCATGAATGTTGCCGTTCCGGCTCCCCAGCATTCGCCCATATTCGGACAATTGCCACTTTCACAGATCGTATGCAGCTTA
>JAQBOT010000014.1 GCA_028287885.1 Pedobacter sp. | reverse complement strand
TCACTCACGGTTAGTAAATCTAAGCCTACGCCAACATAGTTTTTAATCTTTAGTTTCCCAATGGCAAGAAGGTGTATCGTGGCAAGCGCTGTACTCGAGGTGCTGAACAAAGTGGACGCATAGTTTTCGACTTGCTTAGGCTTGACGACGTTTTCCTCAGGGACAATGTGTCTTTCCAAAAAGCTTTTATCAAACACAGACCTTGAAGCGCCGGAATCTACAACAGCAAAAACGGACTCACCAAAAACAACAATTTCCACCAATAAGTGGAAACCGTCGTCTTGTAAGTTTACCAATAATAAGGGAACAGCAAATGTTCTCATTGTATTAGATTAGCTGCATATCAGTCAGCACATTGTTCATGTTGCGCACTGCGTCTGCACTTTTGTTGAACTTGGCCTGTTCTTCTTCAGTTAATTTGAAGTCGATGATAGACTCCCAACCATCTGAACCAAGAATTACGGGAACACCCAGGCAAATATCAGACTGGCCATATTCTCCATCAAGCGCTACGCTACAAGTAAATATCTTCTTCTCGTTCCGTACAATACTCGATACAAGCGCTCCGCAGGCAGCACCTGGTGCATACCAAGCCGAAGTTCCAAGCAGTCCGGTTAAGGTTGCGCCGCCAACCATCGTATCGGCAGCAACTTTGTTCAGCGTTTCCTCATCCAAAAGTTCGCTTACCGGCAAACTTTGGTACGTTGCATAGCGTGTTAATGGGATCATGGTTGTATCGCCGTGCCCACCAATAACAAAGCCCTGCAGATCATTTGCATTGCACTTTAATGCAACACTTAAATAGTATTTGAACCTTGCGCTATCAAGTACTCCACCCATACCAACAATCCGGTTTTTAGGTAAGCCTAATGATTTTAACGCCAGATAAGTCATGGTATCCATTGGATTACTAATCACAACGATAATGGCATCAGGAGAGAACTTTAAAATGTTTTCTGCAACGCCCTTCACGATACCAGCATTAATACCGATCAGCTCCTCGCGGGTCATTCCGGGCTTACGCGGCAAGCCAGAAGTAATCACGGCTACCGTAGACCCAGCAGTTTTACTATAGTCGTTTGTTACACCAGTAATTCTGGTTTCGAAGCCAGTAAGGGTGGCCGTTTGCATCATGTCTATTGCTTTGCCTTCGGCAATGCCTTCCTTAATATCGAGCAATACAACTTCTTCTGCCAATTCTCTTCTGGCAATATTGTCAGCACACGTTGCGCCAACTGCTCCAGCACCTACTACCGTTATTTTCATAATTTCTATTAATTTGTGGTTACAAGCTTTATATTTCGGTTAATGTATAGCGCTTAATTTAGCAATTTTTCTTGTAAAAAGCTGGAAATAAGTGCTCGAAGTTATTAATTCCAAGGCTCTTAATAAATGGTTTTTAAAACTTTATTTACCCTCAGGGGTTTTAAGATAAAGATTTTACATTTGCAGAATATCGCGAAATAAGGAATACGGTTATGGAAAATACGCCTGTAGAAAGGGTTGATATATTATCATATGCAGGGAAATGGTACACGTTATATTCTATACCCACCTTCATGGATAAACATTGGCGACAGACCACAGAAACCTACGTTATTCACCCGGACGGTTACTATGCTGTATTTACTACTTTTAAGGTTGCCGGTCAGGATAAGCAAAAGTACATTCGATCAAAGCTGTTTGTAGTTAAAGGTACGCGAAATGCAGAGTTTAAAGCACAGTATGTTTGGCCTTTTAAGGTTGATTACTGGGTAATCGAACTTGCAGAAGATTACTCATACGTTGTAGTTGGCCATCCAGAATGTAAATTCCTGTCTATTATGGCCAGAAAACCCTTCCTTCATAAAGAATGGATTGATGAGATCGTAGACCGTTGTAAGCAAAAAGGTTACGATACGTCCAAGTTGATTGCGCAGGAACACCCGTACAACTTCCAGCAAGAAACAGCTTTATAAAACTTCATTTCCCATCCCTTTCTGTGGAATAGTTGCACGATTTTCTTTAATCCCTTAAAGATTATTTCCGTAATTTTGGAGCATGAAGATGTTGCCTTATGCCAAGCTTTGCTTAAAGTTTTGGCTTCGAATATCAGGCACGCTCATCTTAAGAACTTTTATACTCCGCATCTATGTACTTAGTCTTTGACACAGAAACCACTGGTTTACCGCGTAATTACAATGCGCCGATTTCTGATACAGAAAATTGGCCACGCTGTATTCAGATTGCCTGGCAGCTGCACGATGACTCAGGGAAACTGCTGGAACATCAGAACTACCTGGTGAAGCCGGGTGGTTTCAATATACCTTACGACGCGGAGCAAATCCATGGAATATGTACCGAACTGGCAGAGGAGCAAGGTGCGGACCTGGAGACTGTTCTTTCTGAATTTAATATCGCCTTGTCAAAGTCGAAGTTTGCCGTAGGGCAGAACATTGGTTTCGACGTAAATATAATGGCCAGTGAGTTCTACCGGAAAGGCATAGAAACTCCGCTCACGCAAATGCCAATTTTGGATACTTGTACGGAGACCACGGCAAGCTTACTTCAATTGCCAGGCGGTCGTGGCGGTAAATTCAAGTTGCCTACGTTAACTGAGCTGCATGCTTACCTATTCGGCAGTCCATTCAACGAAGCCCACAATGCCACAGCAGATGTGGAGGCGACCGCAAGGTGTTTCTTGCAACTATTAAAATCTGATGCCTATAAGCCAGAGGAGTTGGGGGTTGATCATGACTACTTCAGAAGTTTCAAGCAGTGCAATCCAGGTATAATTGAAACAGCTGGATTAACCCACATCAATCTAAAGAGTGCTTCTGCAGAGATCAAACGACGTTTGTTAAAGACAGATGACGTTGGGGTTTCTAGATCCGTATTAAAGGACAATGCACGGGAGCTAAGCAATGCAAGCTTTGTGCACCTGCACAACCATACGCAATTCTCGGTTTTACAATCTACCATTAACATCCCCGGCTTAATTAAAGCCGCGGCAAAATATAAGATGGGCGCTGTGGCTATGACAGACCACGCCAACATGATGGGTGCCTTTCATTTTGTTAGTCAGGTTATAAACCACAATAAAGCTGCTGAAGCGAAGAACCTGGCTGCAATAGAAAGAGGGCAGGAAGCCTCGGAAGTACTTTTGAAACCAATTATTGGTTGTGAGTTTTTCGTGTGCGACAACCACCTGGATAAAACAAAGAAAGACAACGGTTACCAGATGGTACTGCTGGCTAGGAATAAGAACGGCTATCATAACCTGGCCAAGATGTCCTCTATTGCGTATACGAAAGGCTTTTACTACGTGCCTCGTATTGATAGAGCAGTGATAGAGCAGTACAAAGATGACATTCTAGTTTTATCAGGTAATCTTTATGGAGAGGTTGCGAGTAAGATCCTGAATCTTGGAGAGAAGCAGGCAGAGCTGGCGCTGGAATGGTGGCATTCCACCTTTGGGGAAGATTTCTATATGGAGATCATGCGCCA
>JAQBOT010000011.1 GCA_028287885.1 Pedobacter sp. | reverse complement strand
TGTGTGCACTCGAAGGGAGTCGAACCCCTAACCTCCTGATCCGTAGTCAGGTGCTCTATCCAATTAAGCTACGAATGCATTTCCGTATCGCTAGCGGACTGCAAAAGTAATGCTTGGAATTGGATTTCGCAATTTATTTCAGCATAAAAGTGAAATTTATTAGAATGTAATTGAACAACTATGCCTCCAGCACCTGCTTAATGGCGTTAAAGTCAGGAAGATCCCCTGCATTTTCTAAAACTTGGGCGTAGGTAATTATTCCTTCTTCATCAATCACAAAAGCAGCTCGTTTAGACACACCTTTTAAGTTGAAGACAAATTGGTCGTACAAAGCTCCATAGTCCGCGGACATTACTTTATTAAAATCTGAAAGCAAGGGGAACTGATAAAATTGTTCTTCTTTAAACTTAGCAAGCGTAAATGGAGAGTCTACAGAGACGCCTATAACTTCGGCATTCATGCCTGTATAGTAGCCAAGTGTATCTCTTACAGTACACAGCTGTTCTGTGCAGGTTGCAGTGAAAGCCATTGGAAAAAAATGGATGATAAGGTTTTTTCCCTTATAGTCACCCATGCTCACTTCTTTGAGTTCTGAACTGAATAATCTGAAATCTGGCGCTTTATCGCCTACTTGTAATGCCATAATCTTTCTTAGTAATAAGTGTGGTGTGTATGTAAGGGCTTCAGGATTAAGCGCTGTGAATCTGCGAATCCAGTAATTCCAGTCCTTCCTGGAAGGAATGTGGTTGGTAGCCTAAATGCAATATTGATTTACTCAGGTCAAACCCTGTCCTTGCTGGCCTTCTCGCCTTTTGGTTTAGCGTTGCTCCGCTAACCTCGTTGATTAAGCTTTTATCGAGCTTCCAGTAGTCGGCAACTTTAGCAACAAGTTCAGAGATGCTCATCATATCCTTGCCGGAAGCATTATAAATTCCCTGTGCAGATTTCTGAACAGCCAACAGACAAATTTCAGCAAGATCTTCTGCGAGCGTTGGCATACGCCACTGGTCGTTTACAACATTTAAGGGAGCTCCTTTTTCAAGTGCATTCTTAGCCCAGAGCACGATATTGCTTCTGCTCATGTCACTAACAATACCGTATACGAGGATGGTGCGCAGGATGACCCAGTGAACATTGGAGTTTTTAAGCAAATTTTCTGCTTGTAGTTTCGTCTCTCCATAATAGCTTAAGGGCTTTGGTATACCTTCTTCACTGTATGGACCATCAGCTCCGTCAAAAATAAAATCGGTCGATAAATGTATCAATTGAATGTTATGAAGTTCACATACGGAAATGAGGGTCTGTACTGCTCCAACATTAAGGGCAAATGCAATGGCTTTGTTCTCTTCGCAAGTATCTACATTGGTCATAGCCGCCGTATGGATAATTGCGTCCGGCTTATATTCTTCGATCACCTCTTTAACACTCCCGGAATCTAAAATATCCATCTCTGCGTAGGTATAGCCGGTTGTTATCGGATAACGGTTTGTTCCCTTGGATGTTGCAATAAGGTCGAAGTCATGGAATTTCAGCACCCGTTCTGTCAATTTCTGGCCTAAAAGTCCGTTGCTACCGGTTACCAATATTCTTTTCATAGGTCTAAAGTATTCAATATAAATCTGTGGAAAAACTTTTTATTTATATATAATTTTTTAGCGGAAATAACATAACTTTGCGGACTGAATTGTGGACCGTTCAACGGTCTTCAACGAATTGATTTTTATAAATTTACCCAAAACAATATATGCCTAACATTGGAAAAATAGCGCAGATTATAGGACCGGTAGTTGACGTGAGTTTTGCTGACGATGCTCAATTACCAGAGATTTTTTCTGCATTAGAGATTGAAAAAGAAAACGGACAGAAAGTTATTTTAGAAGTTCAACAGCATCTAGGTGAAGATCGTGTTCGTGCAATTGCGATGGACTCTACTGATGGTTTAGTTCGTGGAATGAAAGCATTAGATACTGGTGCTCCGATCAAAATGCCTGTTGGTGATCAAATTAAAGGTCGTTTATTCAATGTTGTAGGTGAAGCTATTGATGGTATCAACACGATTGAAAAAATTGGGGGAAGACCTATTCACAATGCTCCTCCAAAATTCGATCAGCTATCGACTGAAACTGAAGTATTGTTCACAGGAATTAAGGTAATCGACTTATTAGAACCTTATGCAAAAGGTGGTAAGATTGGATTGTTTGGTGGTGCTGGTGTTGGTAAGACCGTATTGATTATGGAGCTTGTTAACAACATTGCGAAAGCACATGCCGGTTTATCAGTATTTGCTGGTGTTGGTGAGCGGACACGTGAAGGAAACGATTTATTACGTGAGTTTATCGAGTCTGGCGTTATCAACTATGGTGAAGAATTCCTTGAGTCTATGGAAAAAGGCGGCTGGGACTTAAGTAAAGTTGATGTTGAAAAATTAAAAGAATCTAAAGCTACATTGGTTTTCGGACAAATGAACGAGCCTCCTGGTGCACGTGCACGTGTTGCTCTATCCGGTTTAACCGTAGCAGAATATTTCCGTGACGGTGAGGGCGAAGGTGCAGGAAAAGACATCCTGTTCTTCGTAGACAACATCTTCCGTTTTACCCAGGCTGGTTCTGAGGTTTCTGCCCTACTGGGTCGTATGCCATCAGCTGTAGGTTACCAACCCACGTTGGCTACGGAAATGGGATTGATGCAAGAGCGTATTACCTCTACTAAACGCGGATCAATTACATCTGTACAGGCGGTTTATGTTCCTGCGGATGATTTAACTGACCCGGCTCCGGCGACTACATTTGCCCACCTTGATGCAACGACCGTACTCTCACGTAAAATTTCTGAGCTTGGTATTTATCCTGCTGTAGATCCTCTGGATTCAACATCAAGAATTTTATCGCCTTCAGTATTGGGCGACGAGCACTATAACACCGCTCAACGTGTTAAAGAAATTTTGCAACGTTACAAAGAACTTCAGGATATCATCGCCATTCTTGGTATGGATGAGTTGTCTGAAGAAGATAAGCTAATTGTTCACCGCGCACGTCGTGTTCAGCGTTTCCTTTCACAACCTTTCCATGTTGCAGAACAGTTTACAGGATTAAAAGGTGTGTTGGTAGACATCAAGGATACCATCAAAGCCTTCAACATGATTATGGATGGTGAAGTTGATGAATATCCAGAAGCTGCATTTAACTTGGTTGGTAACATCGAAGATGCTATTGAAAAAGGCAAGAAAATCTTAGCAGAAGCTAACGCATAGGTATGACATTAGAAATATTAACACCAGATAAAAAGGTTTTTGAAGGCGAAGTAACCTCGGTTACTGTACCTGGGACATTGGGCTCCTTTCAGATATTGAAAGATCATGCACCCATCATTTCCACCCTCGAAGATGGTCCGGTTATTATTAAAAATGGATCCGAAGAACAAACCTTTATTATTAAAGGCGGTGTTGTAGAGGTGCTGAAAAATAAGATCGTAGTTCTGGCTGAAGGTGTAGCCTTGTAGAAAAACGACAATAATATAAAAAGTCCTTTGATTTTCATCAAAGGACTTTTTTTTTGGCTTAGCTTGAGTAAGCATGATTTTGCCTCCAAATTTCATTACCAAAATACAAGGTTGTGTCGTCGTACTTTTCTAAGAATGAATGGCGAATTCTTGATTTCAGGCAGAATTCAGTGTTTTTTGTAATGCACGCATAATATCTATACCGAATACCGAAAGCATAATTGGTATAGCCCACACCATTTGTTGTATTATTTTAAGGGGTTGGACGAAAGATTATTTTAGATAACATGTTTTAATCCTAATTATATTCTTATTTCAACTATTTTCAATTTGCTATTGTCGTTGTCTACACCAAAAACTAAATTGGTTTTTAAGAAACAACAAAGAAAACAATACAATGTACAGCTTCATTATCAATCGTGTCAACCTCCTACTTAACGTAAATATTCTGCTGATTATTCAGGAGACGGGCGCGCTGTAAATGACTTGAATACAAACATATACGGAAAGCGCCCAAACAAGGCGCTTTTTTATTATAAAAATATTTTGATCCCTTAACCTAATACATCATGCAGTACTACAATTCGAAAACACTTTTATACCTGGACGGTGAAATTGTTAAATCGGAAGACGCAAAGACAGACTTATACAGCCAATCGTTACATTATGGCTATGCGGCGTTTGAAGGGATCCGTGCATACAACACGCACAACGGTACCCGAATTTTCAAAGCCAAAGCGCATTACCAACGTTTGAAAAAATCATGTGAACTTGTTCATATTCCATTTAACTGGGACATCAATGATCTGATACATCAGACATACAAAGTTCTGGAGCTGAATAACTTTAAAGATGCCTATATACGTCCGCTAGTCTATTGCCACGCAAATATGTCGTTAACAGAACCCTCAAATGTTTCTATTATGATCTGTGCATGGGACTGGGCAGCATATCTAGGCGACAAGCTAGTGCGAGTATGTATTTCGAATTATCAACGGCCAAATCCGAAGTCCACTCCTATCCAGGCAAAGGTAAGCGGTCATTATGTAAACTCTATTTTAGCTACAACTGAAGCCAAGGCACGTGGGTATGATGAAGCCGTTTTACTGGACCAGGGAAATTTTATTGCAGAAGCTCCTGGGGCAAATCTGTTCTTGGAAAAAAACGGCAAGTTATATACGCCCGAGCTTGGAAACATACTACCTGGAATTACCCGGGCGACTTTATTGGTGCTTTGCAAAAAGCTTGATATTGAATGTATCGAAACGCAACTGACGGTAACGGATCTAAAACAGGCAGACAGCGCGTTCCTATGTGGCACTGCCGCAGAAATTATCGGGATGAAGTCTGTTGATGAAACGGTATTTCCGTTGAAGTGGAGCGAGAGCATCGGAGCAACCCTTCAACGTGCTTATAAGTGTTTGGTCCTAGAAAAAACGAATTACGAAGTCTTTATATAATCACATGTCAGAAACTACGGAACTAAACCGGTACAGCAAAGTATTTACACAAGACAGCACACAGGCAGGCGCACAAGCCATGTTATACGGAATTGGCCTTACTACAGCAGACATGCAAAAGGCCCAGGTAGGCATTGCGAGTATGGGATACGATGGAAATACCTGTAACATGCACCTAAATGACCTCGCCAAACTTGTAAAAGAGGGCGTATGGAAAAATGATATGGTTGGCCTTACATTTAATACCATCGGCGTAAGTGATGGTATGTCTAATGGAACAGATGGAATGCGTTACTCCTTGGTGTCCAGAGATGTTATAGCCGATTCGATAGAAACAATATGTGGCGGACAATACTACGATGCAGTAATTGCGCTTCCGGGATGTGATAAAAACATGCCTGGATCCATCATGGCAATGGGCCGTTTAAACCGCCCAGCAATAATGGTCTACGGAGGTAGCATTCATTCAGGAAAATACAAGGGAAGATCGCTAAATATTGTGTCTGCGTTTGAAGCCCTTGGTGAAAAGATTGCCGGTAAGCTGTCTGAAGAAGACTATCAGGGCATAATCAGACATACGTGTCCGGGCGCTGGTGCTTGTGGCGGAATGTACACTGCAAATACCATGGCATCCGCGATAGAAGCATTGGGTATGAGCTTGCCATACAGCTCCTCCTACCCTGCCCTAAGTGAGGAAAAGAAAACCGAATGCCTTAATGCAGGAGAAGCAATTAAGATCCTTTTGGAAAAAAATATATTACCATCCCAGATCATGACGGAAAAAGCATTTCACAATGCAATCGTTACGGTGATGGTACTTGGTGGCAGTACAAATGCGGTATTGCATTTAATCGCCATGGCTAAATCTGTTGGACTCAGCTTAAAGCTTGAAAACTTCCAGGAGATCAGTGATAAGACGCCAGTATTGGCAGACTTGAAGCCAAGCGGGCAATATTTGATGGAAGATGTTCACGAAATCGGCGGCATTCCAGCTGTTCTCAAGTACCTTTTGAAAGAAGGACTGGTTTACGGCGACTGTTTAACCGTTACAGGCAAGACGCTTGCAGAGAATGTTGCGGATGCAGCTGACTTGGACTTTGAGGCACAACAAGTCATTCGCCCCGTTCAGCGAGCGATTAAGCAGACAGGACACTTGCAGATGCTTTATGGAAACTTGGCACAACTTGGAGCGGTAGCGAAAATCACCGGCAAGGAAGGCGAAAGATTTGAAGGTCCGGCGAGGGTGTTTGATGGTGAGCAGCAGCTTATTGCCGGAATCCAAAGTGGCAGGGTACACCAGGGCGACGTTGTTGTTATTAGACAGGTTGGCCCGAAAGGAGCTCCGGGTATGCCCGAAATGCTTAAACCAACATCGGCAATCATTGGAGCAGGACTGGGTAAGTCAGTTGCTTTGATTACGGATGGAAGATTCTCTGGAGGAACCCACGGATTTGTTGTGGGCCACATTACCCCAGAATCCTGGGACGGTGGAAACATCGCTCTTGTCAAAGACAATGATATTATCGTGATTGATGCCATAAATAATTCAATTAACGTGATGCTCAGCGATGAAGAACTTGCCGAAAGAAGAGCAGCATGGCAACAGTTGCCACCACCGGTACGCAGCGGCGTGCTTTATAAATACCTAAAACAAGTAAGTAATGCAAGCGAAGGCTGTGTTACTGATGCCTATACGGATTAAGAAAACGAGGCTTTTAATTTAAAACACTGAATGATGGAACTAGCAGCAGAAGAAACGATTACATCAGCGGAAGCAAAAACGACAAGAACCGTAACTGGTTCAGTAGCCTTACTGGATGGACTGATTGCAGAAGGAACAGAGATCGTCTTCGGGTACCCGGGAGGGGCAATCATGCCGATTTATGATGCCATTTACGACTATAAAGAGAAATTGACTCACATCCTGGTACGCCATGAACAAGGTGCCACGCATGCCGCACAAGGCTTTGCAAGAACTTCGGGCAAGGTTGGTGTTGTGTTTGCAACGAGCGGCCCTGGAGCCACAAACTTGGTCACGGGCTTGGCGGATGCGCAGATTGATAGTACCCCATTGGTATGTATAACTGGTCAGGTTTTTAGTCATCTGCTTGGTACCGACGCTTTCCAGGAAACAGATGTAATAAATATTACCACTCCGGTAACGAAATGGAACTACCAGGTTACGGACGCAAGAGAGATTCCCGGCGTATTGGCTAAAGCATTTCACATTGCAAAGACCGGCCGACCAGGCCCAGTTCTGATCGACATCACCAAAGATGCACAGCTGCAAAAGTTTGACTTTGCTGGATATGTTCCTTGTAACCACATCCGAAGCTACAGGCCAAAACCAAACGTTAGGAAAGAATATATAGAACAAGCAGCTGAACTGATCAACGCTGCGAAAAAGCCCTTTGTTTTATTCGGGCAAGGTGTTTTATTGGGATCAGCTGAGCAGGAATTTAAGGCTTTTATAGAAAAAACAGGTATTCCAGCAGCGTGGACCATCTTAGGTGCTGGCGCGATAGCGACTGATCATCCATTGAACATGGGTATGCTAGGCATGCATGGTAACTATGGTCCAAACGTACAAACCAATTCTTGTGATGTACTTATTGCAATAGGAATGCGTTTTGACGACCGCGTAACCGGAAGGTTAGATAAATATGCAAAGCAGGCCAAAGTGATTCACCTGGACATTGATCCAGCAGAAATTGACAAGAATGTCAAAGCAGACGTGCCTGTTTGGGGAGACTGTAAAGAGACCCTTCCTATGTTAACGGCTTTATGTGCAGAAAAACAACATCCGGAATGGCAAGCGGAGTTTAAGGCCTTAGCTAAAATTGAACAGGAAGAACTAATAGATAAAGAGCTGTTCCCAGGAACCGGCGAGTTAACCATGGGCGAGGTTATCCAACATTTAAATGAACTAACCAATGGTGAAGCGATCATTGTAAGTGATGTTGGCCAGCACCAAATGGTGGCCTGCCGCTATGGAAAGTTCAACCATACGAGAAGCAATGTTACCAGTGGCGGGTTGGGAACAATGGGCTTCGGACTTCCTGCAGCCATTGGGGCCAAATTCGGAGCACCCGACAGAACAGTTGTGGCGATAATTGGTGACGGCGGTTTCCAAATGACCATACAGGAACTCGGTACGATCATGCAAAGTGGAGTAAACGTGAAGATCATCATATTAAACAATCAATTCCTTGGTATGGTGCGGCAATGGCAGCAATTGTTTAACGACAAGCGGTATTCCTTCGTTGACATCACCAGCCCCGATTTCGTCAAAGTTGCAGAGGCCTATAGCATACCTGGCAAAAAAGTAACGGAAAGAGAAGCGATCAAATCTTCGCTGCAAGAAATGCTACAACACGATGGGTCATTCCTGCTTGAAGTTATGGTATCCAAAGAAAACAACGTTTTCCCAATGGTACCCCAAGGTTGTAGTGTAAGTGAAATCAGACTTAAATAATCAGAAGATGAGTACTATAAAAGATTCGGTAGCTGCAGATACAAAGCAGGAATTTACCATAACGGTGTACACTGAAAACCAGATCGGCCTATTAAACCGCATAGCAATTATTTTTTCCAGACGGAAGATCAATATTGACAGCCTGAACACCTCACCTTCGGAAATTGAGCACATTCATCGCTTTAATATCGTAGTAAACGACACGGAAGAAGTGGTACGTAAAATAGCGAGGCAGATTGAAAAGCAGGTTGAAGTCTTGAAAGTATACTACAACACCAATGACGAAGTGATCTGGCAGGAAATGGCTTTATACAAAGTACCGACAGATGTGATTGTGGAGAAGGTTTTCGTTGAACGTTTGCTTCGCGAGAACGGTGCAAGAGCTGTAGTTATCCGTAAAGATTATACTGTATTTGAGACCACAGGTCACCGCGAAGAAACAGACAAGCTGATTGAGGTATTACAACCCTTTGGGCTAATAGAGTTTGTAAGAAGTGCAAGAGTTGCGATTATAAAAGACAGTGAAGGCTTTAACTCGAAACTACGAGAATTCGAACAGAAAGAACCTGGACAGGAAGTCATTGAGCACAAAATACCAACAGAAAAAGATAAAGCATTAACCCTTTAGGACGGGGATTATAGATCCATATCCAGAGTAATAATAACCTACAATTTAAACTTAAAAACATTATGGCAGTATTAAATTTCGGCGGAAAAGATGAAAATGTAGTCACCCGTGAAGAGTTCCCATTACGCAAAGCACAGGAAGTACTAAAAAACGAAACCGTTGCAATTATTGGTTACGGAGTACAGGGACCAGGTCAGGCCTTGAATCAACAAGACAATGGCATCAACGTAATTGTTGGTCAGCGTAAGGAAAGTAAAACCTGGGATAAAGCCATAGCTGACGGATTTGTACCCGGAGAAACGTTATTTGAAATAGAGGAAGCACTGGAACGTGGTACCATTATATGCTATTTATTAAGTGATGCGGCGCAGATACAATTGTGGCCAACAGTTCAAAAGCACCTGACACCTGGTAAAGCTTTATATTTTTCACACGGATTCGGAATTACCTTCAACGAACAAACCGGAATTGTGCCACCTAAAGATGTAGATGTATTTCTTGTAGCACCAAAAGGATCTGGAACTTCACTCCGCCGGATGTTTCTACAAGGAAGAGGATTGAATTCCAGCTATGCAATTTTCCAGGATGCAACTGGTAAGGCTTACGAAAGAGTAATTGCTTTAGGTATAGCTGTAGGTAGCGGGTATTTGTTTGAGACAGACTTCAAGAAGGAAGTATTTAGTGACCTTACGGGTGAGCGTGGTACTCTTATGGGCTGTATTCAGGGAATCTTTGCTGCACAATATGATGTGTTACGTTCAAAAGGACACTCACCTTCTGAGGCATTCAATGAGACCGTAGAAGAGCTTACGCAAAGTTTGATGCCTTTGGTTGCAGAGAACGGCATGGACTGGATGTATGCAAACTGTTCTACTACTGCTCAACGCGGTGCTTTAGACTGGTGGAAGAAATTCCGAGACGCGACTAAACCTGTGTTTGAAGAACTGTATGAAAGTGTTGCAACAGGAAAAGAATCTCAACGTTCAATTGATTCCAATAGCCAACCCGATTACCGTGAAAAGCTGAATGTAGAACTTGCTGAATTGAGAGACAGTGAAATGTGGCAGGCAGGAAAAACCGTGCGCAGTTTACGTCCGGAGAACCAGACTGCAGACAAAGAAATTGAGGCTTAATAAATAACCCAAATGGGAAAAACACTAGTAGAAAAGATCTGGGATGCCCACGTTGTAAAAAGCGACGTGGGGTTTCCTGACATCCTTTACATCGACACGCATTTTATACATGAGGTAACCAGCCCGCAGGCCTTTGATGGTTTACGCAAAAGAGGTTTACCCCTGTTCAGGCCGAAGCAGACTATTGCTACAGCAGATCACAACGTACCTACACTGCACCAGGACCAGCCCATCAAAGAAGAGTTGTCCAGGCTTCAGGTGGATATGCTGACCAGAAACTGTGCGGAATATGGCATTGAGCTCTATGGGCTTGGACATCCTTTTCAGGGGATCGTTCACGTTATTGGACCTGAATTGGGTATCACACTGCCAGGTGCGACCATCGTATGCGGGGATAGTCATACCTCTACACATGGTGCTTTTGGCTGTATTGCTTTCGGTATCGGAACTTCACAGGTGGAGCAAGTGATGGCTACACAATGTTTGTTGCAGCAGCGTCCAAAAACAATGAAAATTGAGGTTAATGGGCACCTTGGTGCCGGCGTTACCTCGAAAGACATCATTTTGTACATCATCTCAAAAATATCCGCCGCAGGCGGTACAGGATATTTCATAGAGTATGCCGGATCTACGATCCAGGCTTTAAGTATGGAAGCGAGAATGACCATTTGCAACATGAGCATAGAGATGGGCGCACGGGGCGGATTGATTGCTCCCGATGAGACCACTTTTGACTATGTTAAAGGCCGTGAGTTTGCACCAAAAGGCGAACAGTGGGATTTGGCTTTAAGTAAATGGAAAAGCTTGTACTCTGATGAAGATGCAGTGTTTGATCAGGTTTTAACATTTGACGCTACTGACATCGAACCGATGATCACTTATGGGACTAACCCGGGGATGGGCATGGGCATTACCCAGCACATACCATCGAGCTCCAGCCAAGCGCTTTCTGAGCAGCCATCCTTCGAAAAGGCCCTTAATTACATGGGCATTGAAGCGGACGCGCCTCTATTGGGAAAAGAAATCGATTATGTCTTCATAGGTAGCTGTACGAATTCGAGAATTGAAGATTTAAGGCAGGTAGCTGAATTTGTTTACGGAAAGACGAAGTCGCCTAATGTTATTGCTTGGATTGTTCCAGGATCTAAGCAAGTTGAGCAACAAGCCATTGCTGAAGGCCTAGACAAGGTTTTTGAGGCCGCAGGTTTCCAACTCCGTGAACCGGGATGCAGCGCATGCCTGGGAATGAATGAGGATAAGATCCCGGCAGATAAATATTGCGTATCAACATCAAACCGCAATTTCGAAGGGCGTCAAGGACCAAATTCAAGAACTTTCCTGGCAAGCCCGCTTACCGCAGCAGCTGCCGCGATTACCGGTAAGATTACCGATGTAAGAGCCTTGATGGTAGAAAATGCATACGTCTAATTGGAAATCAAATGAAGAAATTTATAGAATTAACATCCACCGTTGTTCCTTTACCGAACGAAAACGTGGATACAGATCAGATTATTCCTGCAAGGTTTTTAAAGGCGACTACCCGGGAGGGCTTTGGTGACAATCTTTTTTGCGATTGGAGGTATGACGCGCAGCGCCAAATCAAACCTGATTTCGTGTTGAACAACCCGACTTACAGTGGGAAGATACTTGTAGCAGGTAAGAACTTCGGCTGTGGAAGCAGCCGGGAACATGCAGCATGGGCAATCCAGGATTATGGTTTCGATGTCGTAATCAGCAGTTTTTTCGCTGATATCTTTAAGGGAAATGCGCTGAACAATGGATTGTTACCAATCCAGGTTTCGGATGAGTTTCTGCAAAAGATCTTTGTGGCCGTGTACCATGATGCAGCGACACAGATCAACGTGAATCTGGTTGAACAAACAATTACCCTGTTGTCCAGCGGAGATCAGGCCCACTTTGACATTAACGCCTATAAGAAATCGTGTTTAATAAACGGATACGACGACATTGATTTTATTCTTAACCAGCGTAAAGCAATAGAAGAATACGAAGACAGATTAGCACTATAATGGGAAAGCCTCTGGTCCATATTGAGCAGCTAAACCTTCAATTTCGAACAAAAACGATCTTGAATGACTTGGCCTGGGTTAT
>JAQBOT010000476.1 GCA_028287885.1 Pedobacter sp. | reverse complement strand
CCATCAAGAACGTTTCCGTTAGCACCTCCATACCCATGTCAATGTCTTAGTGGGTACATAAATGTGTTGATATATACAATAAAGCACAGTGGTAATTTTCATTTTCTTTAACACAATCTCTCAATTTGTCCTACATTTATACGAATGAAAAGTAATCGGGCCCTCCAATATAAAGCCGCCTTATTAACTATTGTATTCATATTGAATGCTGTAGTCGGCTTTACGTGCTCGATTAACTTTTACACATATGGTGATACAGACAGCCATCACCAAATAAATCAAAAACAAAAAGGTAAGTGTTGTCAGGGCCAGATGGAGAAGATCGCGAAAGTTGATAGATTCTTTCCAGGCAGTGAAAGATACAATCCATGCGAGGCAAACCTATTCAATTTACCCTCGCTTGATCCCCAAAATGGCGTAATTAGCTCATTTCCAAGAAATGCCGCTAATACTTATTTTTCCTTGCGTTGCCGGCCGCCCATTACTGGCATAAAAATTATTGTAGAAAGCTTTCTGATTTAATTAAGTGTTTAAATTTTCTAAATAGCACGCCTATCGTGAAAATGGTACGTACGTTAATATTTTGATTTTTACCAAATATGTTATTCAATTCTATACAGTTTATAATCTTTTTTGCTGTAGTTACCCCTGCTTATTTTCTTTTACCCGATAAACAGCGGTGGAAGTTATTATTGGCCGCAAGCTGTTATTTCTACATGACCTTCGTGCCGGTGTATTTATTGATCTTAGGCTTCACGATCATCGTAGATTATCTAGCTGCCATACTGATCGAAAATGCAAAAGGAAAAAGCAGGAAATTATACCTCATTTTAAGCCTCTGTGCTAATTTGGGTGTTTTAATTGTTTTTAAATATTATAATTTTTTAAACGAGAACCTCAGCACAGTGTTGGGATCTTTCGGCTACCAGAACCATGTTCCATTCTTAAGTATTTTGCTTCCCATTGGATTGTCTTTTCATACTTTTCAGGCGATGAGTTATACCATCGAGGTTTACCGTGGCAATCAGAAGCCAGAGAAACACTTTGGAATCTATGCCCTTTACGTGATGTTCTATCCTCAATTGGTTGCAGGCCCGATTGAAAGACCGCAAAACATTCTTCCACAGTTCCATGAGAAACATCGTTATAGTTATGAGAACCTAAGAGCTGGATTGCATCTCATGTTATGGGGGTTCTTTAAGAAAGTTGTTATAGCCGATAGGCTTGCAACTTACGTGGACGCGGTTTACAACAATTCAGACAAACACAGCGCCCCTTCATTGTTGCTCGCTAGTATGTTCTTTTCCATTCAGATATATTGCGATTTTTCGGGATATACCGACATTGCAAGGGGGGCCGCAAAAATAATGGGCTATGATTTAATGATTAATTTCAGGCGTCCTTATTTTTCAAAGTCGATAAAGGAGTTTTGGCAACGGTGGCACATTTCTTTAAGTACCTGGTTCCGTGATTATGTGTACAAACCGATGGGGGGTAACCGGGTCTCGAAGTTCTTTTTTTACAGAAATATTCTAACGATTTTCATCCTAAGTGGACTGTGGCATGGTGCAAACTGGACTTTTATTCTCTGGGGGGTGCTCCATGGTTCATTTTACTTAATAGGAACCTTTCTGGATGGTATAAAAAAGAAAATACCCTTATTCAATATCGATCTCGGCATCGTATCTACTTTATACCACATTGGCGTTACGTTTCTGCTGGTTTCTTTTGCAAGGATATTCTTTCGTTCTACCTCGATTGAACAAGGCTTTTCCATCGCCAGAAATATCCTGACTTGGAAAAGTGGTCCATTTTTCCTTGGACCTAAGGCCAACATGTATTATTCAATAGTTGTCATCTGCATCTTGTTTATGGTCGAAATATATCAAGAGTACTATCCCGAAGGCCAATTTTCCCTTTTCAACAACAGGTACAAGTTGGTAAGACATGCAACTTACGTAACCATGGTTCTTATGGTGTTCTTGATAGGTGTACTAAATTATTCACAATTTATTTATTTTCAGTTCTAAAGCTATGCGCAATAAACCAAGTTTACAGCCGCTTATTTATAGTAGTTTGCTCTTCGTATCTCTTTTCTTTTTTGCTGATCGGGTTATAGGCTACTATTTGAATGATCTATATTCGAAGCAGAAGAAAGGTGAATATTATGAAACGAGTTATGCAATGAGTCATGTAAAAGAGGATGTGCTTATTTTTGGGAGTTCCCGGGCGATGCGTCATTATAATCCAATAATTTTGGAGGATTCCCTGAAATTATCCACATTTAATGTAGGGAAACCAGGAAACACACTTCTCTACTCTGAAGCAGCATTTTCGCAAATTCTTACATACCATAAGCCGAAAGTGGTTATTTTGGATATTTCACCGATTGAATTTGCAGACACGGAGCGTGAGCGTGGACAAAAAAGCATGATCGACGTTCTGTTGAAATATAACGACTTGCCAGCTATCGAACAGCGAATAAACAATTTAGATCCTAAACAGTTGATTTTGTCGAAGTTGTTTTGGACCTACAAGTTTAACTCTTCCATATATACCATGTTTCATAACGACCACGGGAAAAGCAAGCTTAATCAGTTAAAAGGGTATAAGCCGCTAAATGGAACCAAAATTAAAGAAGATTTTGTTAAAATAGATAATCGAGACTACGTTGAGGATCCGCTATTGGTCAAAACGTTTCGCGATTTTCTTGATAACGCACGAAAATACAATATTCCAGTACATGTTGTCATTTCACCCACAACGTTATACCATACGCATAATTCAATAGCTACTATAAAACAGATTACTACGAGGTTCGGATACGATGTTATTGATGTAAGTCACGAACCTAAATTTAAAAAAGTG
>JAQBOT010000448.1 GCA_028287885.1 Pedobacter sp. | reverse complement strand
TCAGGACGTTCGATGTTGATGGTAACGCCAACTTTGCCGCGCTCGATTTCTTTACTGCAAACATTGCGTAAAGCAAGTTCTTTTTCCGAATAGGCTTTCGGTAACTTCAAATTGAGCTCTAAAAACTTGCTGTTTAGAGATTTGATCTCTACAGAAAACTTTCCAGTTTCATGATCAGCAGCGGCCAGGCCATAGCCTGTCATTGATTTTATCATGTGCAAAGATATAATTTATTGTTAAAATGCTTAAGTCGAAGCTGTTTTAAATGGCCGCGTGCCTTCATTGTGGCATTTTTAACGTTATTTAACTAAGTGAATCATTTATCATTAGTTACTTTTGCAAGATTATCTATTCTAATGAGACAAATTCCTTTTGTTCTTCTTGCCTTGCTCCTCACTGCATTTTTTCCATTGTCGCAAGCGCTTGCGCAACAGGATTTTTTGGTTAAAGGGGTTGTTATGGAAAGTGGGACCATGAACCGGATTGCCCTTGCGGAGATCACAAACAAGCGGAATAACTTTGTTGTAGGTAGTAACGACATGGGAATATTCGAAATTAAAGCTTCCGTTGGCGATACGCTCGTGATTGTAAAGCGCGACTTTTCTGACCGGCAGGTCAGGGTAGTAGGTCCGATGGATGTTGTTGTGAAGTTAAACCGAACCACACTGAACACGGTAAACATCTACGGGCAATCTAAAAAGCAGGAGATGAACCAGATTAAGCAGGATTTCCGCGATAAAGGATCTTTCTACGCAGGCAAGCCACCTTTGCTTTCTTATGTGTTTACGCCTCTTACCGCAATTTACGAGCTATTTGGTAAGACACCCAAAAACGCAAGGCGCTTCAATAAGTACTACAATACAGAACTGCAACAAAGCGAAATAGATGATTTTTTTAATGAAACGCTGATCCAGAAAGAGACAGACTTGCGGGGTAAAGATCTTGAGCAGTTTATGCTAAACTACAGGCCCGACTATGAACAGGCAAAGAAATGGACCGAGTACGACGCGATTAAGTACATCAGGGACAATTATGCAAAATACAAGGCATCGATCAAGAAGTAAAACATCACACTTGAGACAAAGTAAAAATCCAAAGTCAAAACAAGCAAAAAGCTTTAGTCCTAGCCCTTTACTGTTGAACGCTGAAGTAAAAAGAGTTTAGATCGCGAGCGCTTCACAAGCCTTTTCGGCAGCAAGCTTTTCCGCATTTTTCTTGTTGTAATCCCGGCCAACCCCATAGGTTTCCCCGTCTACAATTACCTTTATAGTAAACAACTTGGCACTTTCACCCAGGTCGTTTTCCACCATATCAAATGTGAAATCCTTTCCCTGGCGTTGGCACCATTCAATTAATTTACTTTTGAAGTTGGTCTCAGTAAGCTCAAGGGTATGAATGTCTATATAGGGTTTTACAATCCTTTTAATCAGGAAATCTTTCGTGTAATTGTAACCTTTATCCAGGTAAATGGCACCTATAAGTGCTTCAAAGGCGTCTCCCAGCATAGAATGATGTTTCGTTTGGATGTTCACCATCTTTTGATCGAAGACAATTAATTGGTCGAAGCCCATTTTTCGGGCAAGCTGATTTAGGTTTGCCCGGTTGACGATCTTAGAGCGCATTTCGGTTAAGAAACCTTCTTCTTTGTACGGATAACTCTTAAAAAGCAGCTCTGCGATTACAGAACCAAGAATGGCATCTCCAAGAAATTCGAGGCGCTCGTTGCTGCTCCTTGTTCCGTTTTGCAGTACTTTAGCTACAGAGCGATGCCTGAATGCCATTTTATACAAAGCAGCATTTCCCGGAACAAAGCCCAATATGTTTTTTAGCTTATTTAAAAAAGCTTTATCCTGCGAGAAATAAAGCTTGTAAAAGTCAAACAATAGCATTAAGTATTAACAAATCCACCATTGGATTATTCTTCGTATTTCTTGAAAATGACAGATGCATTATGACCGCCAAAGCCAAAGGTATTGCTCAACGCTGCACGAACGGTACGTTTTTCTGCTTTATTGAACGTGAAGTTCAGTTTGTTATTGATCTGAGAATCATCATTAAAATGGTTGATCGTAGGAGGAACAATATCATTTTTAACGGCTAGGATGGCAGCGATTGCCTCAATGGCGCCTGCAGCTCCCAATAAGTGGCCAGTCATTGACTTGGTAGAACTGATGTTCAATTTGTAGGCGTTTTCGCCAAACAAATCAACAATTGCACTGGTCTCAGAAATATCACCAAGGGGAGTAGAAGTTCCGTGCACATTGATATAGTCAATGTCAGAAGTGTCCATGCGTGCATCATTCAATGCATTTGACATCACCATCTTAGCTCCAAGTCCCTGAGGATGAGGTGCAGTAATGTGGTTTGCATCCGCGCTCATGCCTCCGCCAACAATCTCAGCATAGATCTTTGCACCACGTTTCTTTGCATGTTCCAGTTCTTCAAGTATGATTGTTCCAGCACCTTCTCCGGCAACAAAACCATCACGGTCTTTGTCAAACGGCCTTGAAGCAGTTGCAGGATCATCATTACGGGTTGATAGGGCATGCATTGCATTAAATCCACCGATACCAGCTTCATTAATGATTGCTTCTGAACCACCTGAGATAATTACGTCAGTCATACCAAGTCTGATATAATTGAATGCATCAATCATGGCATTTGTAGAAGACGCACAGGCAGAAACTGTAGCGAAGTTTGGCCCACGAAGGCCATATTTTATAGATATGTGACCTGGCACGATATCTATGATCATTTTTGGAATAAAGAAAGGATTTATTCTTGGAGTACCATCGCCTCCAAAAAAGTTTCTCATTTCATCAACGAAGGTCTTAATACCGCCAATACCAGAGCCCCAGATAACACCTATGCGGTTGGTATCCAGTGTGGAGAAGTCAAGAAGACTATCTTTCACGGCTTCATCTGTAGATGCGATCGCATATTGAACAAATGGATCAAGCTTGCGCGCCTCTTTCCGGTCCATAAAATCTTCTGGATTGAAGTTTTTAAGCTCACATGCAAATTTCGTTTTGAACTTTTCTGTATCAAACTGGGTTATCGGCCCAGCGCCGCTCACACCATTCAGTAATCCTTCCCAATATGCGGGAACTGTATTTCCAATTGGAGTGAGCGCACCTAAACCTGTAACTACTACTCTTTTTAATTCCATTTATACGAATTATACGGAGACCGTATGTTCTACTTTACGTTTTTCTCTAGGTAAGCAACTGCTTGACCAACTGTGCCGATAGTTTCAGCTTGGTCATCTGGGATTGCTACATTGAATTCTTTTTCGAATTCCATGATAAGCTCTACAGTATCCAAAGAATCCGCACCAAGGTCGTTAGTGAAAGAAGCTTCTGGTGTAACTTCGCTTTCATCTACTCCTAATTTTTCAACGATAATAGCCTTAACTCTTGAAGCAATATCAGACATAATGTTATAATTTAATGGTTAAATAATTCAGTGCAAAGAAAAATAAATTCTAACACATTTCAAATGTTTTTATTTCTCTACCAATTTTAGTGATTTTAATTGGGTCCGTAAAGTTAAAATTAGTTTTATAATTTCGTGGCCTAACGCAAAGTAATCTATTTTGAACAAGACCTACCTCAAATTATCCCTCGATCTTGACTTTATCTTAATTGCCATTACTGCACCATTGAAAGATTACGTGCTTTGTCACAAAATTAACAAGAGCCTCAACTTCAACTTCGAGAAAATAAGCGATCATGAAGTCTATTTTAACATTGACGAACCAGCATTAGCTTTCTCCAAGTACTATTTTTTGTCAGAACAAGGGGAAAATGAATACTTCATTGTAAACAATCGAAATAGCGAAGGGTTTTTAATTCCTGAAATGAACAAAGTTGATTACTTCCTTGTTGTACACCATTATATGGATAATGAAGACCTAAATTTTATATTAAAAGGCCTAAATAAAATGCCCGAGATCCAGGGAGCTATACAAGTAGATCCTAGAAAATTGAAATCGAAAGAAAACCTCGTAATGTAATTTTTACCCCATAGGTGTGTGAAATACACTATATTTGACTTTTGTAATTAAGAAAAATTAACCAATAAGCAGACGGATAAGAGTTTATAGATCTAAACAGTCGCATTCTTCGTCGGTAATAAATAAAAGTAAGTTAAATGAAACCTTTTCATTCCAGAACAAAAATCGTAGCCACTTTAGGACCTGCATCCGCTAAGCCAGAAGTTTTATTTAGCATGTTTAATGCAGGATTAGATGTTTGCCGTTTAAACTTTTCACACGGTTCTCAAGCTGATCATCAAGCCGTACTAGATACCATCAGAGATCTTAACAAGAAGTACAATTACAATGTTGGAATCCTGGCAGACCTGCAAGGGCCTAAAATCCGCATCGGAATGGTTAAGGATGGCGGTATACACCTAGTTAATGGTAACCGTACTGTGATTACCACCAAAGAGTGTATTGGTAATGAAGATCGCATTTATATTACTTATGACACCTTTCCAAAAGATGTGAAAGCAGGTGAAATCATCCTTTTGGACGATGGAAAGCTTCAGATGCGTGTTATTGAAACAAATTATGAAGATGAAGTAATTTGTGAAATTGTTCACGGTGGTATTCTGACATCAAGAAAAGGTGTTAACCTTCCAAATACTAAAGTTTCCATTCCTTCTTTAACTCCTGAAGACAGAGATAACCTGGAGTTTGTATTGAAGAATGATGTAGAATGGATCGGTCTATCTTTCGTGCGTAATGCAGAAGACATCATCGAACTTAAAGAGATCATCAAAGCAAGAGGCAAAACAGCAAAGGTTATTGCGAAAATCGAGAAGCCTGAAGCAATTGCCAATATAGATGCCATCATCGCAGTTTCCGACGCCGTTATGGTTGCCCGTGGTGACCTGGGTGTTGAAATGCCGATGGAAGAAGTTCCCTTGTTACAGAAAATGATCGTTAACAAATGTCGTGCTGCCTCTAAGCCCGTAATCGTAGCTACTCAGATGTTAGAGAGCATGATCACTACGCCAAGGCCAACACGTGCTGAGGTAAACGACGTTGCAAACTCGGTATTGGACGGAGCAGATGCAGTGATGCTAAGTGGAGAAACATCAGTTGGAGAGTTTCCATTGATCGTTATTGAAACAATGCAAAAGATCATCCAAAACATTGAGCAAAACAACTATCCATTCCATGCAGAGAAATTCCTGAAGCCTAGTGCAGATAGTTTCTTAAGCGATGCGGTATGTGATTCAGCTACCTTCCTAGCAAAACAAACAAAGGCTGTAGGTATCGTATCCATCACTTTGAGCGGATATACTGCTTTTGAAATTTCAAGTCACCGTCCAGAAGCGCTGATTTATATCTTCACCAGCAACAGAAGCTTGTTAAACAGTTTGAGTCTGGTTTGGGGAGTTCAAGGGTTCTACTACGACAAGTTCGACAGCACAGATGAGACGATCTTAGATGTGAATCACTTGCTAAAAGACCTGAAGTTAATTAAAAAAGGAGATGTAGTTATAAATACAGCCGCCATTCCGATGGAGCGTAAGGGTAAAACAAATATGCTGAAGATTACCACGGTTGATTAATCTTATGCTTAGTATTGCAAAATTTTTATAGTTTTGCAATCCTGAAAAAGGAGAGGTGTCCGAGTGGTTGAAGGAGCACGCCTGGAAAGTGTGTATACCTCAAAAGGGTATCGAGGGTTCGAATCCGTCTCTCTCCGCAGTTTTAGATTAAGTATAATATTAAGAGGGTTGCTCTATTAAGAGCAACCCTTTTTTGTTTGCGTCATTTCCCAGATCTATCAACAAGTGCCTAGTATGGTTCCCATGTAACAATGCGGCTACGCTTTACCCACCGTTTATAAATATGAGTTCCAGCTCTCCGAAAACTTATTCCTTATAACGTGTTTTTAAAATAGCTATCAATAGCTATTTTTCAAATGGGTTTAAATCAAGAAATTGAACTATGGAAGCTCAGGCGTAGTTTTCAGATGTGGAATAGTCGTATTAACATCTTGTTCAAAGATTTTATCAATTTAAATTTTATATATGGAAACAATTAGGTTAAGTCTAAGTTCCACTGGTGGATTAGATCTCGGGGGAAAAAAAACCATTAAAGTTTATCCGAATAACGAGCCTAAAAAAATTCATTGGAAAATAGTAAATCAGCGCGACATTTCTACATTTCTCATTGAAGCAAAGAATGGAGGTAATCCGTTTGTAGAAGATCCTATCCCAACGAATTTTGGCAATGACCTAATATT
>JAQBOT010000434.1 GCA_028287885.1 Pedobacter sp. | reverse complement strand
TTGTGTGCAAAGTCTACTAGTATTCTAAATTCCTTAAAGACGAAGATGTTCATTCTCCCAGGAGTTTGTGTGGCAGAAGGAATAAAGGTTTCTAAAGACATTTTGATGTCCTCAATCTTATAACCATATAAGAAGGTTGCAAGTGTTGCTGCAAGTACGTTCTCGATCATGAAGTCTACCGAACCACCAAATGTTAATGGTACATGGGTCACTTTCACTACACGCATCTTCCAGTCGCCCTTTTTGATCGTAATGTGGCCGTTCTCGTAAATTGCGGCGGTGCCTCCGGTTCTACAATGCTCAACAATAACTGGATTAGTTTCATCCATACTGAAGTAAGCAACTTTGCAATCTGCGTTGTTTCCAATGCGTACACAGTATTTGTTATCTGCATTTAAAACTCCCCAGCCATCTCTTTTTACTGCGCCTACAACAACGCCTTTTACCTTGGCCAGGTCATCTAAGGTATTGATGTCTGAAATTCCGAGGTGATCTTCCTGGATGTTCGTGATAACGGCAATGTCACACTTGTTGAAGCCAAGTCCGGAGCGCAGAATACCGCCACGTGCTGTTTCAAGGACCGCGAACTCCACTGTTGGATCTCTCAGAATAAATTCTGCACTTATCGGCCCGGTGGTGTCGCCTTCAGTTAGCAGTGTGTTCTGCACATAGATTCCGTCAGAAGTTGTGAAGCCTACGCGGGTACCGTTGCTTTTTACAATATGAGCAATCAAGCGGGTTGTTGTGGTTTTACCATTTGTGCCCGTGATGGCGATAATCGGAATGATGGCCGATTTACCCGGTGGGTACAGCATGTCGATAACCGGTGCTGCAACGTTCCTCGGCAGTCCTTCACTTGGTGCAAGGTGCATCCGGAAACCCGGAGCGGCATTTACTTCCAAAACAACACCACCATTTTCTGTAAGCGGATGTGTTAGGTTTGGCGCCATTATGTCAATGCCGCAGATATCAAGTCCGATTACCCTGGCGATGCGTTCACAAAGGAAAACATTTTGAGAATGTACCAGGTCGGTCACATCGATGGAAGTTCCGCCGGTACTTAAGTTGGCGGTAGATTTCAGGTAGGCCACTTCTCCGCCTGGTAAGATCGTGTCAAGCGTATAGTCCTTTTTAGCTAACAGATCCAACGTATCGCGGTCAACCGTGATCTCTGTAAGCACATTCTCATGCCCATACCCCCTTCTTGGATCTTCATTTTCTTTGTCGATCAGTTGCTGAATGGTTAGTATGCCGTTTCCTTTTACATGAGCAGGCACCCGCAAGGCAGCAGCTACAAGCTTATTGTCTATGACCAGAACACGGAAATCGTAACCACTAATGAACTTCTCCACGATTACTTTTCTAGAATACTTCTGAGCATACTCGAAAGCGGCTTCCGCTTGTTCAACGGTATTAACGTTTATTGTAGCACCTTTACCGTGATTTCCATCAAGTGGTTTGAATACCAAAGGAAAGCCAACTGTTCTGATCGCCCAAGCGAGATCTTCCGGGTCATAAATTGTCACCCCCTTTGCAACAGGGATTGCAGAATCTTCCAGGAGTTTTTTAGTTTCATCTTTATTGCATGCAATATCAACAGCGATACTGTTGGTTCGCTCTGTCATTGTTTCACGGAAGCGCACTTGGTTTTTGCCATAGCCGAGTTGTACCAGCGAGCTTTTGTTCAACCTGATCCATGGGATATGGCGTGATATTGCCTCATCCACGATTGAGCCCGTGCTTGGCCCAAGCCTTTCAGATTCACGAAGAACCCTTAATTGTTGAATATCGTGTTCCAAATCGTAATCAACATTGTCCACCAATGCCTGGGCTATTCTTACAGAAGCTTCTGCAGCATAAACGCCTGCTTTTTCTTCCAGATAACTGAAAACCACATTGTAGATGCCATCAATTTTGGTTTGGCGTGTACGTCCAAATCCAGTGTCCATGCCCGCAAGGGTCTGAATTTCTAAAGCAATATGTTCAATTACATGGCCCATCCAGGTGCCTTCATCTATACGAGCGAAGAAACCGCCTGGCTTGCCCTTTGAGCATCGGTGTGAGTAGAGGCTTGGGATCAAGGTTTGTATCCTTTCCGAAAAGCCCTCGATCAGGTTGGTTGGACTTTGTTCCAGTTCCTCCAGGTCGAGGCGCATCTGGATCAACTTCTTGCGGTTAATGGCCCAGATATTCGGTCCTCTTAGCACTTGTATGCCTAATATTTTCATGTTCAATCTGTTTAAAGGTTAAATGTGTTGCACAGGATAAGCATGAAATTGATCGCTGCTGGCGGCCCAAGTATCTTATTATTATGCCTCTGAAGGTTTCGTGTAAAGACATTTCTGCATTGTTACACCGGATGTTTCAGCTGTCACATGGCTGTAAAAATAGCATAATGCGCTGAAATGTTTTACAATCAGGGAAAACTTGCCCAAAAAAAAGCCTACTAGAAGAATAGCGGTGACCACTTTGGGGTAAGATATCTTTAAGCATCGAAGCAAATGGCCATCAAACAGGGCCCAACCAGGGCCTAACCAGGCTGCAAACAGGGCGTAAACCCGGCTAACTACCCTGGTAGCACCGGGTTTAGGCCCTGTGTACGATTCATTTGACTCGAACGCTTAAAAACACTGCTCTTAAGGTGGTAAATACCTGGTGTTCTAAGGATTCGGCAATAATAATTGAGAAAAAACCCCGAAATTTAGCTAATTGACTCTATCTTTGAACAATAACGAACAAGCACCTAATTGCATGGCTCCAAAAGGGAAATTAATTATTATTGGTGGCGCAATAAATACTGGAAGTTTTACAGAGACGATGTTTGGCCTTGCCCAAAATATGAATTTCTTTGAGCGAGGAATATTAAAGCGGATCACCACAGAATCTATTCGCGATATCGAATCGAGATTCGAAATTATAACCACTGCATCACTCATTCCAGATAAAGTTGGCGAAGAGTATATAAAGGCATTTGCCCAACTGGAAGTGCATAATGTCGGTGCTTTGGATATCAACAGCAGAGAGCAGGCAAATGATCCTGTAAATATAGAAAGGATCAGAGCAGCCGAGGTGATCATTTTTACCGGTGGCGATCAGCTCCGTCTAACCTCCATTTTCGGAGGTACGGAAATCCATGCCTTGCTGTTAAAAAAATACCAGAATGAAGAGGTCGTTATCGCCGGCACTTCTGCCGGTGCTGCTGCAAGTTCTAAAAATATGATCTACCAGGGAAGCAGTAAAGACGCTTTGCTAAAAGGCGAAGTGAAGATTACAGGTGGCCTTGGATTTATTGACGGCGTAATTGTAGATACGCATTTTGTTCAACGTGGGCGGATTGGAAGGTTGCTTTATGCTACCGCGAGTAACCCAGGAATTCTTGGTATTGGCCTTGGAGAAGATACTGGCCTATATATTTCAAAGGGCAAAGTGATGGAAGCCATTGGATCTGGGATGGTGATCCTTGTTGACGGTAGGAAGATGTTCGATACAAATTTAACAGATGTAGAGATGGGGCAGCCGGTTTCAATTAACAATATGGTGGTTCACGTTATGTGTGATGGTGACGTTTACAACCTTGAAGATCATACACTAAACATTCACCACTCCAAGAGTATCCCCGTATCCTAATCTATGAAGTTAATTATACACGGTGGCTTTTTTACAGAGTCCCATGCCAACCTGGAAACTAAAATTGCTAAGCAGCAGGCTTTGTCGGCGATTGTTACCAAAGGCTACGAATACTTAAAAGCCCATACTGCAGTAGAAACTTGCGCCTATGTTGTTGGCCTTCTTGAAGGAAATCAACTGTTTAATGCGGGCTTAGGTTCGCAGATCCAGAGTGACGGGCGCGTGCGGATGAGTGCATCTTTAATGGACGGTGCAAGCGGTCGCTTTTCGGGTGTGATCAACATTGAGAACGTAGAAAATCCGGTCTTGGTGGCTGTTAAGCTGCTCGACAAGGAAGATCGCGTGCTCAGTGGCGAAGGTGCATTGCGCTTTGCACGGAATAATGGTTTCGGCTATTATGATCCGATTATCCCGCAAAGACAGGAAGAGTTTGATGCAAAGCGCAACCAACAGGAAAACAAGGGTACCGTAGGCTGTGTGGCGTTGGATGCTGATGGGAATATTGCTGCTGCTACATCTACTGGCGGCAAAGGCTTCGAAATGCCCTGCCGCGTAAGTGATTCGGCAACCATCGCTGGTAACTTTGCCAACCGTTTCGCCGGAATCTCTTGTACGGGTGTTGGCGAGGACATTGTGAGCGCTGGTGTAGCAGTAAAGATCGCTACGCGTGTTTCGGATGGGTTCTCCCTAAAGGAGGCTACAGAAAAGACTTTTAAAGAGCTTAAAGAGATCGACGGATTTGCCGGAGCCGTTGCAATATCAAGCACAGGGGAAGTATACCATTTGGACTCTCACCCTCACATGGTTTGGGCATCTTTTGACGGTACTTTACAGGTGTTTCCGTAATTAGTATTATCTTTGTAATATGTACAAACTTCTGATACTCTTTTGTTTATTCACTGCTTTTGATGCCTCTGCTCAGACAAATAATCTACTCGCTACTGAAAATCAAACAACAGGCTCTGCGATTAACATTTCCGTATCCGCTCCCGACAACCGTAATGGTGATGATTTCTTTTCTGAGGCCGACATAACGGAAAAAAAAGGTGATCTATTTAATGCCTTAACGCTGTTTGGTAAAGCGGCATTTGAATACAATTCAACGCATCAATTTAGTAACTACGGATCTGCATTGCTGAGAATGAGTAACGTGCACATGATGTTAAACAACTTTGCCGAGGCGGAACAGGTGGTGCTGAATGTGGCACTGAAAAATTACAGCCGGACACACAATATACATGGTGAAATGAACTCTTATCGTCAGCTGGCAAAGATATACCTGGCATCTGACAAGCTGACGCAAGCTTTGTGGTTTTCGACCCAACAGGGGATACTTGCCCGACAGCTTAAAAGCGACAACAGCTATATGGAATCCATGCTTGGGATTGCCACTGTAAAAATCCGGAAAAAGCAATATACATTGGCAAACAAGGACTTAAACAAGGCTGAACTGTATGCTAAGACAACAAATAACACGCGTTTCCGTTCTCAATTAACATACGCCAGAAACCAAATCGCTTCGCACTCGAACTCAAAAAAACTATTGTTTTAAGTCAGGAGAACATTTTACAGAAAAGAGACGTATTATTTACGTCACTTTTTGTGAATATCAAAAATTGGTATCATATTGGTTGCTGGTAAATACAAATGGTATTTAAAAAATTTAATGAGATGTT
>JAQBOT010000401.1 GCA_028287885.1 Pedobacter sp. | reverse complement strand
CCGATTGCCCAGCTTAATGGCCGTTGTTCTTTGCCCACCGAAGCGGCAAGAAGCATTAGGCCCTGCATAAAAGCATCAGGTCTCGGCGGACAACCCGGTACATACACGTCTACCGGCAAGAATTTGTCTACACCTTGAACGACGCTGTAGATGTCATACATTCCACCGGAATTCGCACATGAACCCATGGAGATGACCCATTTTGGCTCCATCATTTGTTCATGCAGTCGTTTGATGATGGGTGCCATTTTAACGAATACAGTGCCTGCGATCACCATTACATCTGCCTCCCTCGGCGTTCCGCGGATCACCTCTGCGCCAAACCGTGCGACATCATATTTACTTGTTAAACTTGTTGCCATCTCTACAAAGCAGCAGGAAAGGCCAAAGTGAAATGGCCACATGGAATTCTTCCTTCCCCAGGCAAGCAAGTCTTGCACAGTTGTAAGCATGACGCTCTGTCCTACGGACTCCTCGAATGATCCGGTGCCTTTGACGGTATTTGCCGGTTGTGCTGGATTAGTTAACCACCATTTCATAGTTGAGATTTAGCTAATATTTTTCTGTGATATGCTTTCAGGATCTTCTTCCCACTAGGTCCGAAATCCAGTGCTCCAAGGCTCCATTCGTAGATCAGGACAGCAAACAACAATCCTATGAAAACGCACATGCTAAGGTATCCTGGTAAGCCCAACTCCTTAAACGCGAGTGCCCAAAGCACAATAAATACCACTTCAATGTCGAAGATTACAAACATCATAGCAACCATGTAAAACTGAGCGGAAAAGCGCAGTCTTGCAGAGCCCGTTTCGAGTATTCCAGACTCATACGGTTCTGCAGTGGCGCGCTCATTGTGGTGCTGCCCTAGGAAATAAGAGAGTGACAGGATCAATGTTAGCAAGGCAAACACGAAGGCTGCAAACACCAAAATAGTCCACTAACCTACACCAGATGCAGTGGATGTATTCATAATCAATGAAATGAAATGCCAAAATATATTTCATACGGCACCCATGACGCCGCTTATGCGTAGTCTAATCAGATTAGACGCTTCCGGTAATGTAGTGCTCCAGATTGCCTATGATAAACTTTTGCTCTTCGATGATGTACTTAACTACGTCACCAATAGAAATGATGCCGGTAAGTTTACCGTTATCAATAACGGGTAGATGCCTGATGAACCTGTTTGTCATCAACCACATGCACTCCTCGATCGTATTGTCTGAAGTTACCGTAACCGGCGTTTCAGTCATGATTTCCCGAATGGGTGTTTGTTTTGAGGATTTGCCTTTCAGAATGACCTTTCGCGCGTAATCGCGCTCTGTAAAGATGCCGACGAAATTATCCTGGTCCATGACCAACAAAGCGCCGATATTTTTTTCAACCATCAACTGCAGGGACTTGAATACCGTCGTCTCGGGGGTTACAAAAATTGACGAACCACTTTTTGTCTGTAAAATATTCCTTACTTTACCCATATTTGGACCCCCCTTTCTTACACAGATTAGCCTGTGTTAAGTATGCATATTCATTATTCTAAATATAGCTTTATTTTCTTTTAATAAAACAAATAATTGATAAACATAAACAAAAAAACTTTTTCTAAGATACTCAACATGAGCAGCATGCATATGGACTTCTGATAGTGTATCGTAGTCTGCATTGCCAATGTGTTTCCTTTTAAAGCATGTATTTTTAGGGAGTCAGGGGCACAGCCATTTCTGCTATACTAGCGCACCTCTATTCGATTTCCTCCTGTATACGCTACTAAGTTGCCGAGCGATTGAACCGGCATGCCTTGTTCCTTTAGAAAAGCCTCGAATGTTGCTGTTGCATCCTCCGAAACCGCGACCAATAAGCCACCGCTGGTTTGAGGATCTGCAAGAATATATTTCTGCTCATCGGTTATTGGGCCAACCTTTGCGCCATAGCTTGCCCAATTGCGCTGGGTGCCACCTGGAAAACAGCCCTGGGCCAGGTAGCCAGACAATCCAGGTATAACAGGTACCTTATCAAACTCTATAACTGCGGATAGGCCACTTCCCTCAGACATTTCTGCGAGATGCCCCAACAAGCCGAAACCTGTAACATCAGTCATCGCCTTCACACCTTCCATCTGCCCGAATAGTTCGCCAAGCTTGTTTAAAGTCACCATGCTCTTTAAGGCAATGGCTGCATCTTCAGGTCTTAAAATTCCACGTTTCTGTGCGGTGGAAAGAATACCTACACCTAATGCTTTAGTCAGATATAAGCGACAGCCTGCCTCTGCCGTCGAGTTCTGCTTCAAGTTTTTAATATTTAGGATGCCATTTACCGCAAGTCCGAAAACCGGTTCAGGGCAGTCAATGCTATGTCCGCCTGCAAGTGTAATTCCTGCTTCTTTGCATATCGATCTGGCTCCTTCCAGAACTTGGTGTGCAACCTCTGGCGGTAATTTCTCAATCGGCCAGCCCAGAATTGCAATCGCGAGAACAGGCTTTCCACCCATCGCGTATACGTCGCTAATTGCGTTAG
>JAQBOT010000381.1 GCA_028287885.1 Pedobacter sp. | reverse complement strand
GAAGGAAGTACTACAAGCAATAAAGATCAGATTGTGTATGTAAATTCGGATTCGTTATTAACTAAGTATGAGTACTTTAAAGATTTAAAAACGAAATTAGACGGTAAGTCTAAAGCTGCACAGGCAGATATGGGTGCAAAAACTCAGGCTTTCCAAAGAGAGGTTGCGCAATACCAACAACAACAAAGTACGCTACCTGCAGATCAAAGAGCTTCTACAGAACAACGTTTAGCACGTAAGCAACAGGAATTGCAATCTTATCAGCAAAATGCTGGTGCAGCTTTGCAAAATGAGCAAGCAACTGAACAAGAGAAATTGTATGATAAAGTGGCTGATTACTTGAAAACTTATGCAAAAACAAAAGGCTATAAAATGGTGCTTACCTATTCAAAAGGCAACAGCGCAATTCTATTTGCTGACGATACTTTAGACATTACTTCTGAAGTGATTAAAGGTTTGAACGAAGCATACAAAGCAGACAAAAAATAAGCTTAGGATAACGAATTATTAGATGCCCTATTCTTGGGATGCTTCTAGAAAGTTAGACACTTTTGAGGAGCATTGCATGTGTAGGGCATTTTTATGGAAGAGTATTGGAGTTTTGGGGTATGAGTGTTTTATGGTTTTAGGGTTTAAAAGTTTAAAAATTCAAGAACTTAAGAAACAAAAACGTTATGAATTTAGGAATTATGGAAGAACAGGCATATCATGAGGAGTTCATGAGAATTGCAATTGAATTCTCGGAAAGAAACGTGCTTGAAAGCTTAGGTGGCCCTTTCGGGGCGGTGATTGTTAAGGATGGAAAGATGATTTCGGGAAGTGGAAATAAGGTAACGGCAAGCAATGACCCGACTGCGCATGCGGAGGTGTCTGCGATTCGCCTGGCTTGTGAAAAGTTGAATACATTTGATCTGAATGGCTGTGTTATTTACACGAGCTGTGAACCTTGTCCGATGTGTTTAAGTGCCATTTACTGGGCAAGACTGGACAAGGTATATTATGCAAATACCAAGGTGGATGCCGCCGAAATTGGCTTTGATGACAAGTTTATCTATGATGAATTGGATAAAGAAATGGAGCACCGAGCTTTGCCAATCGTGCAGATGCTTAGAGATGAAGGTTTACAGGCTTTTAAGCTTTGGAATCAGAGTGCTATGAAAGTAGAATACTAGGGTACCATTAAGATAAATATTCTAATCTGCATAACAAAAAACACAATGCATCTAATGGATTGAATAGCGAAGATATCTACGAACTCCTTTTATGGCTTATCTACGAACTGCTCTTATCGCTCTCAAAGAAGTTATCGGTATGATCGTCAATTTCCCGACGATCACGTTTAGTAGGCCTTCCCGTACCACGGTCGCGTTTCATTAAAGGAGCATGGAACATTGATTTGAATGCAACGGTGTCCTCAACCGGCGTAATATCTTTGTATTTGGTAACTGCAATCTTCGATTCTGGCCGGGTATAAAGCAGATCAACAACCTCAATTACCTTCTTTTCTATACCTTTTGAAACCTGGTAGACATCGCCAACTTTAACTATGGCAGAGGGCTTTACATTCTGGCCATTCTGCTTTATCCTACCTGCCCTGCAAGCGTCTGTAGCAAGGCTCCTGGTCTTGAAAAGCCGTATGGACCACAAGTATTTATCTATCCGTAATTTTTCCTGTTCATTCATAAAAAATCAAAAATACGCAACAAAACACTGCTCAATACATAAAATTGGTTTATTTTGTGAAAAATATAAATAATCATGATAGCAGATTTAAGAAAGTTGATTGAGGCCGCTTGGGAAGATAGAACATTATTGGAGTATAGTGAATATTGCGAGGCGATCGAAACAACGATTATGCAACTGGACAGAGGTGAGCTACGCGTGGCAGAACCTATTTTGAATTCATGGGGAATAAATGAATGGGTAAAGAAGGCCGTAATATTGTATTTCCCAATCAGACAGATGAAGGAAATTGAAGTAGGTCCCTTCGTATTCTATGATAAGATGAAGTTGAAGACCAATTACAAGGAATTGGGTGTTCGTGTTGTTCCTCATGGTATCGCCAGGTTTGGTGCATACTTGGCTAAAGGGGTTATTTTAATGCCTTCTTACGTGAATATCGGTGCTTATATAGATGAAGGTACGATGGTTGACACCTGGGCAACTGTAGGTTCATGTGCACAGATTGGTAAACATGTTCACTTAAGCGGTGGTGTAGGAATCGGTGGTGTTTTAGAACCAATTCAGGCTTCACCGGTTATTATAGAAGACAACGTGTTTATTGGCTCAAGAGCGATTGTTGTTGAAGGTGTACGTGTTGAAAAAGAAGCTGTTTTGGGTGCAAACGTGGTATTGACTGCGTCCACCAAAATTATTGATGTAACTGGCCCTACACCTATTGAATACAAAGGAATTGTTCCTTCGCGTTCGGTTGTAATTCCAGGTTCATATGCTAAGAAATTCCCGGCGGGAGAATATCAGGTTCCTTGTGCATTGATTATTGGGAAGCGTAAAGAATCAACAGATAAAAAGACATCATTGAATAATGCTTTGAGAGAGAATAACGTAGCGGTTTAGGCTAACGGAATAAAGTTTTTTAAATGGCTATGGTTTAATCGAGAGCTGGTGAGCTCAGGCTGCTTGAACAAAAGCTGCTTGAACTAAACTGCCGCAAAAGGCAGCTGGCTTGAACATATTGCTAAGCTGTTTGGGCGAAAGCTGCTTGAACGAGGAAGGAACGTTGAAGAGAAGTTTGTTTGAGCTAAGACTTTTATGCAAACGAAGAGCGTTTACTGTTTAAGTAGAAAGGCTATTAAACGAAGCCTCTTTGCATGAACAGTACCTACTAAATGCACTTCAAGCTAACGAAGCTTGCCTAAACAAAGGCTGTTTCACGTTATTGAATTTGCATGTAGCTAATTTGACAACTAAATAGTTATTTAATGAATATTGGTTTTGATGGAAAGCGAGCGGCGAATAATTTAACGGGATTAGGAAACTACAGCCGTTCTCTAATCGCCCACATGGCGCAATATTTCCCTCAAAACCAATACTTCGTTTACAGTCCGCGGGTTAAAGACCATAAACAGGTTAAATCCTTTTTTAACATCCCTGGGGTTACCTTGAGGCTGGCGGATTCAAGTTTTATGTGGAGGAGCTTTGGCATCCTGAAACAGCTGAAACGAAATGGGATTCAATTGTATCATGGATTGAGTCAGGAGTTGCCGTTCGGGATATCAGAATCAGGGATTAAATCCATTGTTACCATTCACGACTTGATCTATCTGCGGTTTCCTCAATACTTCTCTTTTATTAATCGTCAAATTTATAAGTATAAAGCGGAATATGCATGTAAACATGCAGACGGCATTATTGCAATTAGTGAAAAAACCAAGGCTGATCTGGTAGAACTTTTGGATGTGCCTGCAGAGAAAATAAAGGTAATCTACCAGAGTTGCGATGACTCCTTTAAACAAGAATTCTCTCTAGCATTCAAAGAGCAAATCAGGGAAACATATGAATTACCTGTAAAATACTTACTGAATGTTGGCACGATAGAACGCCGAAAAAACTTGATGCTTACTGTTAATGCGCTGGCTCTACTGCCACCCGATGTATCGCTGGTGGTAATCGGAAAACAACAGCCGTATGCCCTTGAGGTGCAACACTTAATTGCTCAATTAGGTCTAAAGGATCGTGTCGTTTTC
>JAQBOT010000368.1 GCA_028287885.1 Pedobacter sp. | reverse complement strand
TTCTGGATTGTCGACTATTGATTATATAAACAGCTTCTCTCATGACAGGATAAACGATTACAGATATTCATTCAATACCCTGCAAAAGTTTACACACTATGAACTGAAGCTTCCAAATGCGCAGGTTAGTCCAAAGATTTCCGGCAACTACTTGCTGAAAGTTTATCTTGATAACGATTTGAACAAGCCAGTGGTTTCACAACGATTCTACGTGCTTGAGTCACAGGTGAACGTAGGCATCGAAGTTGCGCCTAGCAGTCAGGTCGCATTAAGGAGTAGAAATCAAAAGGTAAACTTTACCATCTTTCATACCACTTCAATAGCAAACCCATTTGCTGACATCAAAGCTGTTGTTATGCAGAACGGAATACAGGCAACAGCTGTTTCAAACTCAAAGCCGAGCGCAATAAAGCCAGGTGGCCTGGTTTACAATGACCCTCAGCAAAACGACTTCAGTGGAGGCAATGAATTTAGAAAGTTTGACACCCGAAGCATAAGGTATAAGACCGAGCAAGTGCAAGAAATTATCGGAGATACCTCTATTCAGGTTTTCCTCTTCCCTGATCAGCCTTCCAACGGCAAGTATGCAAATCAGAACGATGAGAACGGAAAGTTCTTTATACGTAATCAGGATGGACGAGATGACATTACTGATAGCGACTATGCGAATGTCTTATTCACCCTTAATGCGGAAGAAACTGCAGGTAAGGGCGAGGTATATATTGTTGGCGGCTTCAACAACTATGCATTGAACGGAGACTGTAAAATGACCTATGATGCTTCCAAACACCGGTATCAAAGAAGCCTTAAGCTAAAACAAGGGGTATATGACTATAAGTACTTCTGGAAGGATGCCTCCACAGGAAAAATTGATGGGACTGCCTTTGAAGGTTCTTTCTTTGAGGCAGAAAACCAATACCAGGTATTTGTGTATTATACAAGGCCTGGTGGCAGGTGGCAAGAACTTATAGGATATGGTTTAAAATCCAAATAGATACGCTTCCCGCTGCACAGAAAAAGTTGCCCCAGCCATGTTCATCTATAGTGACTACTTCATGATGGTTTCCGAGGGCGTCTACAAATTCTTTTCCCACGTGTTTCAAACCGATTTCCATTGCTTTCTGCCCCGGTTCACCGTTACTCATCACCACGGCGATGCCGGAATCAGGATGTTCATCAGTCCCAGAGCGTGTCCAGCCAATACAATTCGGATGGTCGAGATAGTCAGTTTGAATGCCATATGACAAAGACTTTCGAATCTTGCTGATAATGGATAGTTCAGGCAAGCCAATGAGCTCCACTTCTACCACAAGTCCATCGTTGTCAGCATCGCTGTATTTACAGCCATACAAATCTGCATAAAACAAGCAGGGTATCCCTTGTTCCCTAAGCAGGATCAAGGCATATGCAAGTGGTCTAAACCAATATTCTACATAGGACTGTAATGCCTGCAAAGGCTGCGAATCATGGTTATCTACGAAGGTGATCGACAATTCGGGACGCGATTGCGTAAGCGTACCATCAAAGATCTTACTTAGATCATAATTTTGTCCTTCCTCTCCCGCCCTGTAGAAGTTCATATGCAGAATGGAGTCAAACAATTGCATTCTGCCACCAGTTTCTTCAATGTACGCCTCTAGTTCAGCAACATCCGTGGTAACCCAGTTTTCAGCAACAATAAAGAAATCCTCTTTGAACGTAGCGTTCATATGGTCGATCCAGATATTGAGGAACCATGGCGAGATGTGTTTAACGGCATCCAGCCGGAAACCCTTCATCCCGCAGGTCTTGTAGTACCATTCGCCCCAGCGCTTGATCTCCTCCTGAACCGCCTCATTCCTGAAGTCTACATCATTAAACATCAGGTAATCGTAATTACCAAACTCACGTGATGGAACTTCTTCCCAGGCCTCGCCATAGGCATTTTGAATTGAGTATATTCCGCTTTCCTTTAAATCTTCGGCCCAGTCTATTCCGCTAAAGCAGTGCAGGTCCCAGATAAACTGTGAATACTTGCCTGCTCTTTCTGGGAAGGTGAATTTTGTCCAGGCGTCAATGAGCATCACGTCAGATATAAACTCTTCACGGTTATCCGGATTTACCTTTCTAACTGGGACCTTCTCAAGTTGATCGCCACCAGCTTTGTGGTTAATAACCACATCAGCCATTACCGTAATTTGTTTGTCCTGTAAAGTCTTAATTGCATGAATGTACTGCTCCTTACTCCCATACTTTGTTGCTATGCAATTCTTCTGATTAAATTCGCCAAGATCGTACAAATCATAGCAGTCATACCCCACCGATTCTTCACCGGAGGTGGCTTTATAAGCCGGTGGTAACCACACCATTGTTACCCCCATGTCAGCTAGGCTATCGGCATGTTTTGCTGCTTTAACCCACAGCTTTTCTTCTTCGTTGTAATACCAATGGAAGTATTGGATCAAGGTATGGTTAACCATTCTTTTTTGGGTTCGGAATTTAGTCGGACGAAAACAATAACATGAAGTGTCACATTTTGTTTACTTTTGCCAGGAATATGAGTACGAAAACGAAGATCCCAAGAGAGTCATTCACGATCATGAATGAACTGGTATTACCAAACGACACCAATACCTTAAACAATTTGATGGGCGGACGGTTGTTGCATTGGATGGACATAGCGGCAGCGATCTCGGCACAAAAACATTGCAATCGCATTGTTGTTACGGCATCTGTAGACAATGTTTCGTTTAAACAACCCATAAAATTAGGTGATGTAATTACAATTGAAGCAAAGGTAACTCGGGCGTTTCATACCTCTGTAGAGGTGCGGCTTGACGTTTGGGCAGAAAATATTCCATCCGGTAGTAGGGCAAAGTCCAATGAGGCTTACTACACTTTTGTTGCCGTTGATCAAAGTGGCAGAACGATTCCGGTGCCAGAGCTTCTGCCAGAATCAGATGATGAAAAAGAATTGTATGCCGGTGCGCTTAGGCGCAGACAGCTAAGATTGATTCTCGCGGGAAAGATGCAGCCGCATGACGCAAGTGAGCTGAAAGCTTTATTTTTTAAAGAGTAAATCCGGATAAAATATATGACCACATACACGATATTGATAATATTAAGCGGGCTGGTCATTTTTTCTTATTTGTTTGACCTGGTAGCGAGTAAGACCAAGCTACCATCTGTATTGTTACTTTTACTTCTTGGCATCGGAATCAGGTACTTTGTTGATCGGATGCATTATGAGACCTTCAACTTCTTAACCATCCTGCCAACACTTGGAACAGTCGGACTGATTCTTATAGTTTTCGAGGGCTCCCTCGAATTAAAGTATGAAAAGACAAAGAACAAGCTGATCAAAGGAGCTTTCTTGTCTGCTCTATTCATTTTAGTGACTACCGTATCCATACTTACCTTTATTATTTACAGGATCACAGGCGCAGCTGTTTACACCTGTTTCTGTAATTCTATTCCCTTTAGTGTAGTGAGTTCGGCAATCGCTATACCCTCGGCTGGCGCCTTAAGAGGACACAGCAGAGAATTTATTATCTATGAATCTTCGTTTTCGGACATACTAGGAATTATCCTTTTTAACTTCTGTATCACCAATTCAACAATTTCAATTTCTTCTTTTACTGGCCTGGCCTTAAGTACAAGCTTGATTATCTTCTTCTCGGCAGTTTCGTGTATCCTGTTGTTGTATTTGATGGGCCGAATAATCCACCACATTAAATTCTTCCTGATCATTTCCATATTGATCATGGTCTATGCCATCGGTCAATCGCATCACCTATCTTCATTGGTCCTGATCTTATCCTTCGGATTGTTCCTCAATAATGCTGACACCATAAACTACGCTTATTTTAGAACGATCTTTATCTATAAAAACCTTTCAAACGACCTTACCCAATTATATCAGTTGTCTGCAGAGAGTGCTTTTATCGTCCGTACCTTCTTTTTTGTAATCTTTGGGTTTACGATGAATGTTTATGAACTAAACAACCTGAACATTCTTTTGAATGGATTATTTATCCTGATCACTATTTTTGGCGTACGATGGGTATATTTGAATATATTCCAAAAGGAAAATAGTGGTGCTGAGCTCTTCATAGCTCCACGAGGATTGGTGAGTATACTTCTTTATTATAATCTTCCTGAGCCGCTTAAAATACCGCAGATTGGAACATCCTTTATGTTTATGGTTGTTCTCGGTTCAAGCCTGTTTATGAGCATTGGTTTGCTTCTCTCCAAAAAACATATTCCAGAGAAGCAGGAACTTAATTCCCTTTAGCTAAAACTTGTTGGGTACTCTCGTTTAATTCGGGGTTCAACTGGTGTTCTATCGAGTGATAGTTAAGATTAGCCAGTTGTTTATAATAATTTTCTTTGTTGTAGTTAATTTCCATGAAGCTTACACTGCCGCCGAACAGGTTAAGTGAGGAAGCAATTCCGTTCAATGCAGCATTGTAAAAGCCAGTAACGATTCTACCACTCAGTTCTTCCTCAATGGTTGGATCTTTTTCTCCCCACTTACGTACTGGTACCATCTTCTTAGAAACCTTAACGAACCTGTCGTTGTAAGGATCATAATTTGAGTATCTTCTGTATTTAGAGTTCTTGTTGATCGATCTAATCTCGATGGTTTTAACCTCCGCGGCACAGATGAACAAAGTTTTTTGTTCATCCTTAATACAAATGCTGTCAGCCGAGGCTTTATACAAGAGTCCTTTGAAGGTCTCGTTATTCGTATGGATGACTGCTAAATAGGGCTTAACTTGAGCGCTTGCAGTATTGTTGAAAAAACAGACTATGATGGGAAGGAGAATGATCAGCAGTTTTTTCATATGTTAGAATTTTACCTAATATATGCAATTAACACAATTATCTCATATTTGTTTGTTCTTTGTCAAACCATTGTAAAAGCTTACATGCTCATCTCGAGAATTTTGTCAAATTCTGTGTTTTTTAATTGAACTACGGACAATCTACCCTGGCGGATCAGACCTATATCCTTCAAACTTTCTTCTGCTTTGATCTGCTCCAGGCTTACTGGAGTCTTCAGCGTTTCTACAGGTGCAAGATCTACAACAACCCAATTTTCATTGTCTGTTGTCGGATCCTGATAGTACTCCCTAACCACCTTTGCAATACCCACAACATGCTTACCTTCATTGCTATGGTAAAATAAAACAAGGTCTCCTTCTTTCATTTCTTTCAAGTTATTTCTTGCCTGATAGTTGCGAACACCATCCCAAACAGTGCGTCCATCTTCATTAAACTTATCCCAACTGTATTTGAAAGGCTCCGACTTCACTAAAAAGTAATTCATAGCGCAAAGTAATGGAATATCCGCCAAACAAAAAAGCACCCCTCGAAAGGGATGCTTCTTAAAGTATGCAAAGGCAAATTATCCTTTTGGATCCAATGCATTTTGGATACGATCTGACAAATCCTGTAGGTGATATTTGCTCAAACCTGTAGACTGTGGAGTAGCTGATTTAATTGCTGTATCCAAATCTCTCAATTGAGCTTTCACAACAGAGATCACATCGCTCTGTGTGGCACTAAGTTCAGTAGAAGGCAATCCCATACCTCTACCAAATGTAATCGCAGTAGCCTGAGCTGTTCCTGGTTTAACAATAGAAATTAACTTCTCTACGTAAGCTTTCTGTAAGTTACGGCGATAAACATCGATTGGCTGATTTGCTTTAAGTTCTGAAAAAACAGAGCCTTGCATGTCAGCAAAGAAGTCAGTTATTTTATACGCAGACTGACCATCGCTCGCCTCGGCTGAGATCAGCTTGGTTAACGTTGACACGCTTAACAAACGGTTCACTACCGGTGTCTGAAGCTTGTTGACAGTTTCCAATGGATCTATACCCGTGTTGTCAAGGATGGTCTTATTTAACAACCAGCTTGGCGTGGTAAACAGATTTTGATTTAAGAAAGCCATGGCTTCTTTTTGTGTAGCTGCTGGTGTACGTTCGTAAACTAAACCTGTTTGCTCTACTGTTTTCGGCGTTTCATAGATGCCACCAACATTTTTTGCAACATGGCCCATATATCTACCGAACTGGCTGGTTAACTGACCATACATGTTATTCAGATCTTCATATCCTTCGTTTGATGATTTGCTCCATTCAGGTAGTTTATCTAAGATAACTTTCAAGTTTTTTATGCCGTACCTGCTCGCGAGCATCGCATTGTCCCCAAGATCTTCATTCTGAGAATGTGGATCATCCGGATTAGTTTCTGTTCCGAACCAAAGACGGTGGTTTTTCAACTTCTCTACCGTTAGTTTATTCAAAGCAGGGATTTCCGCAGTTGGTGTCTTTGCATCTGGCATTAGCCCATATCCCCACTGGATTGCCCAAAGGTCATAGTCCCCAATACGCGGGTAAAGTCCTTTTTTAGTAATATGATCTTCTGGCTGTGCAACATAGTTGAAACGGGCATAATCCATAATAGATGGGGTATGACCATTCGCCTCAACATATGCCTTATCTCTTAACTTCTCAACAGGAACTGTCGAGCTTGAACCATAGTTATGTCTTAAACCCAAAGTATGTCCGACTTCATGAGAAGAAACAAAGCGGATTAAATCACCCATAAGTTCATCACTAAATTCCATCTTGCGTGCTCTCGGATCTACCGCAGCAGTTTGGATCATGTACCAATCGTGTACAAGCTTCATAACGTTGTGGTACCAGTTGATGTGGCTCTCCATAATTTCACCGCTTCGTGGATCCGCAGTACTTGGTCCGCTGGCATTGGAGATTTCTGAAGGCTTATAGACAATAGCCGAGTGTGTTGCATCATCTAAACTCCATGTAGAATCTTGTTTGGCTGTTGGCGCTTCTTTCGCCAGTATCGCATTTTTAAATCCAGCCTGTTCAAAAGCTTTAGCCCAGTCGCTAACACCTGCCTTCAAATACGGGATCCACTTCTTTGGAGTCGCCGGATCAATGTAGAACACAATCGGTTTCTTAGGCTCAACCAGTTCACCACGTTTATACTTGGCCATATCTGCAGGCTTTGGCTCCAATCTCCAACGTTTGATAAGCTCTACTTCTTTTACACCCTGTGGGTTTAAATCAAAATCCGTATAACCTACTGCAAAGTAGCCCACACGTGGATCGAAGAAACGAGGCTTCATCGGTACTTTTGGAAGAATAACCAGGGAGGTGTTCAATTCAACGGTCGAGAAACCGGAAGGAATGTTAGCAGCCATCGACCCTGGTGAGGAAGCACCAAATGGCGAAGGTGCCGCAGCCAAGGTGTATGTTTTAACCGTATTGATCTCTACGTTCATCGGAAAGCTGCGTACTGCCTGTATATAACTTCGATCGGTCTGCTGTGAGCCTAGTCTGAAACGTGTCTTTGCTGCCGGAGAACTGAAGTTAAAAATATCATTATCCGAATTGATATATTCCGTCATATCAACTACACTGCCTTTTTTATCAGGCGAGTATGCCGCAATAGGAAATGCTGCTGCAATGGCTTGTATGTTCGAATTTCTTAATGACTGATACATTGCTGTAGTACTGTCAGGACCGTAAGTTCTAAATGAAACTTTACGCATGAAGATCCTGTTGTTCGGTCCTTTTTCAAAACGAATAACACTACTTCCAATCTGATCTCCGGCATATCCGGAAGCAGATCTGACCTCAGCTCCAGCCTTTGAAATCCGACTTACAACAAGAATATCTCTTCCTAAAGTCGAATCAGCAATCTCGAAGAAAAATTTATCATCTAAAGAATGTGTGGTGATCATTCCCTTGCGGGTGATCGCCTTCGGTGTGATCACGGTAGCATAAGGCTTTGGCTCCGCTTTCTTGGCGCCAACTATAGCTCCCGGCAATCTTTTCGTTGTATCTGCCTTGTCGGGCAGCGTGGTAGGTCTGTTCTGAGCTTGGGCAACCGACACCCCTGCAACAGCCAGAAGAGAAAAAAGTAGAATTCTATTCATGTAAATTAGTTGTTTCTTAGGCCGTAAATATAAGTGAAACAACCATCTGAAAGCCTTCTCAGCATATAACTTTACAGTTACAATAAGCAATGACCTAACGTTTAAAACGCAGGAAATACGCGTTAATGCGTCATTTTGAAAATAAGTTCTTTAAGCAATTCACCATCTGTCGTGTTCCCTGTGCTATCCACTCCCTTACTTTTCAAATCATACTCTCGAAGAAGGCTAATAATATCGAAAGTTTTATTGATGTTGTAGTTTCTTGCCGCCATTTCATAGTCTTTCAAAAAGAACGGATTTACACCCAATTCCTTGGCTGCATCGTTTTTATTAATCAGATAATGATATTTAAGAACCTTGGCGAAATAGGCGTTTAGATTGGCGAGAACCATAACCATGGGATTACTTTTCGGGTTATCAGCAAAATAGTTAATGATCTGATTACACTTGAAACTGTTGCGTGTTACAATTGCTTTTTGAAGTTCAAAGACGTTATACTCTTTACTTATGCCAATATTTCTCTGCACCAGATCGGTGTCAATTGTTGTGGCTTTGGTGATATTAAGCAGCAGCTTGTCTACCTCGTTTGCAATTTTGGACAGGTCTGCACCTAGATACTCCGCCATCATTGCCGCAGCCTGAGGAGCAATTTTATATCCGCGGTCTGCAACCAGATCCTCTATCCATTGCGCAAGCTTGTAATCACGAACCACATCCGACTGAAACACAAGCCCCGACTTAGATATTGCTTTGAAGATCTTTTTGCGTTTGTCAAAATTTGCATATTTGTAGCCGAGAACCAGAATTGTACTTGACAAGGGCTTTTCAAAGTAGTTTAAAAGATAGTCTGCCTCTTTGCCGCTTCCTTCACTCTCCTTACCCCATTTAAGGTCCTGTGCTTCTTTCACAATGACCACCTGATAATCAGACATCATTGGATATCTTTTGGCTGCATTCAAGATCGTAGACATATCTGTATCCTTTCCGTATAGTACAGTCAGATTAAACCCCTTCTCCATATCAGTCAACACGTGATCTTCCAGGTAGTCAATGACCTGATCAATGTAATACGGTTCTTCACCGTGTAAAAGATAAACTGGCTTGAATTTTCTGGCTTTGAGGTCTTTAATAATATTTATTGCAGTCATATAATTTCCAAATGTAACCGCTAATTCCTAATTATTAAGGTTATTTTTGCAGAAATGAGCTTTACACCAATCGAATTGAATCTGCCTGAATATCCATTTAAGATCACGATGAAGGACAGTCAGTATTTTATTTTCGATGAGATCCGTAAGAAACATCTGGTACTGACACCTGAGGAATGGGTGAGGCAGCATTTCATACAGTTCCTGATCAAGGAGAAGAAGTTTCCTAAATCCCTAATCCAGATTGAAGCAGGATTAACACTAAACTCGCTGCAGAAACGCACAGATATCGTCGTGTTTAATACAAGTGGAGAGCGGCTGATGATCGTGGAGTGTAAGGCACCGAGCATCAAAATCAATCAATCTGTGTTTGACCAGGCAGCCCGCTATAATTCCGTGCATAAAACGGGCTGGTTATGCGTTACCAATGGCATCAAACATTGTTATGCCAAGATCTGCCACCAGTCTGCGGCTTTCTCCTTTGTACAAGAGCTACCCGAATATTCCGAGTTATAGAAAACAAGCATATAAGTTCTAACTAACCCTTAGCTTGGATAAAACTTATATGCCCGGGCATTATTAAATATTAACCCACTAAACTGTCTAGACTTTCTAGTATGGTACGGATCTTAGATTCAGCGTCAGCTTTCTTGTTTCGCTCATTCTCAATGATCTCCGGCTTTGCGTTTTGCACAAACCGTTCATTGCTTAGCTTCATGTCAACAGATTTCAGGAAGCCTTTCAAGTAAGTCAGATCAGCGTTTAGGCGTTCACGTTCAGCATCAACATCAATGTTTTCTTCCAGCTGTATATAGAATTCATCATTCCCAACCATAAACCCAACGGCACCAGGAATCTTATCATTTACAAATTCAACCTGACTAATATTTGCAAGCTTAAACACGATGTTTAACCATTGTTCATAGTTCAGGCTTGAGTTTGCCTTAATGTTTAGCGGCAAAGCCTCCTTTGGAGAGATCTGCTTTGTGTTACGAATATTCCTTATACCGGCAACCAATTCTTTAACAACCTCAACTTCCTTAAGGATTGAGGTGTCCGCAGCGGCTGATACAGGGTATGAAGCGACAATGATACAGTCAAGCTCGCCTTTGTCACCAAAAAGCTCGTCGTGCCAGATCTCCTCTGTAATAAACGGCATAAATGGATGTAGTAGCTTTAGAAGCTTTTCAAAGAAAGCTATAGTTGCTGTCATGGAGGCAGGATCTATCGGCTGCTGATATGCAGGTTTTACCATTTCCAAGTACCAGGCACAGAAATCATCCCATACCAGCTTGTATGTGCTCATCAAGGCTTCCGATAAGCGGTACAGCTTAAAGTTCTCCTCAATCTCAGCTAACGCTTCATTAAACCGGTTCTCAAACCAGCTGATCGCCTGTGTATTTGGGTTCTCAAGATTCTCATCGATCTCCCAGCCTTTTACAAGGCGAAATGCATTCCACACCTTGTTGGCAAAGTTTCTACCCTGTTCACAATAACTTTCATCGAACATTAAGTCGTTGCCTGCAGGTGAGCACAACAACATGCCTACCCGTACCCCATCTGCACCATATTTCTCAATCAGTCCTATTGGATCAGGAGAATTGCCCAATGATTTAGACATCTTTCTGCCCAGCTTATCGCGAACTATTCCTGTCAGGTAAACATTTGTAAATGGTTTCTTACCCATAAACTCATGTCCAGCCATGATCATACGTGCAATCCAAAAGAATAAAATTTCCGGTGCAGTTACAATATCGTTAGTTGGATAGTAATAATTTATGTCCTTGTTATTCGGATCTTTAAAGCCATTAAATACAGAGATCGGCCACAACCAAGAGGAGAACCAGGTATCCACAACATCATCATCCTGACGAACAAAGGGCTCAAGTTGATGTTTGAATCCTGCCACTTCTTCTGCTGTAAAAACCCCGTCGATGTCCTTTAACTTCAAAAACTCATCCAACGCTTCCCCCTTGGTTTTAGCAACAACCCAGTTTCCCTGATTGTCGTACCAGGCAGGAATCCTCTGCCCCCACCACAATTGCCTGCTGATGTTCCAGTCTTTAACATTCTCCATCCAGTGGCGATAGGTATTTACAAACTTGTCGGGGATTAAGTTTACCTCACCCGTAAGTATGTCTTGCAAAGCCGGCTTAGCCATCTCATCCATTTTACAGAACCACTGCAGCGACAGCTTTGGCTCAATCACGACGTCCGTACGCTCAGAGAATCCGATCTGCGATTTGTATTCTTCTACATGATCCAGGTGACCGGCTTCATCTAAAAGTACAGCAATCTTTTTTCTTGCTATGAAGCGATCCTCTCCTACCAAAATAACGGCAAGCTCGTTAAGCGTACCATCATCGTTTAAAATATCTATTACCGGAAGCTTATGCTTAATACCGAGCTCGTAATCATTCAAATCATGTGCAGGGGTAACCTTTAAACAACCGGTACCGAAATCCATAGCAACATACTCGTCTTCTATAATCGGAATCTCGCGGTTCAACAAGGGTATAAAAACCTTTTTCCCTTTTAAATGAAAATACCTTTCATCATTTGGATTGATGCAGATTGCAGCATCAGCCATAATCGTTTCCGGGCGCGTTGTTGCAATTGTCAACGTTTCTTCCGTTGCGCCATTTTCCCCGGCAATTGCATACTTAATATAATAGAGCTTCTGATTTACTTCTTTACGGATAACCTCTTCGTCAGACACAGCCGTTTTCCCCGCCGGATCCCAGTTAACCATCCGTATACCCCTATAGATCCATCCCTTTTTATAGAGGTGGATAAAGTTATCTACAACGGCTTCAGATAGATCGTCCTCCATCGTAAAACGAGTTCTATCCCAATCACAGCTTGCACCAAGCTTTTTAAGCTGATCTAGAATGATACCGCCATATTTCTCCTTCCATTCCCAGGCATACTTCAGAAACTCTTCCCTGCTGATGTCTTTTTTGCTGATTCCACGTTCCTTCAGCATGGCAACCACCTTCGCCTCTGTAGCAATAGAAGCATGGTCTGTTCCCGGTACCCAGCAAGCATTCTTACCCTGCATCCTGGCGCGGCGAATCATAACATCCTGAATTGTGTTGTTTAGCATGTGCCCCATGTGCAGTACTCCGGTAACATTTGGTGGAGGCATTACAATTGTATATGGCTCACGCTCATCTGGTTCAGAATGAAAAAACTTCTTTGAAAGCCAGTAACTGTACCATTTATCTTCGGTTGCAGCGGGATCATATTTTGTAGAAATGCTCATTGTAGTATCTGGAAATAATTCTGGTGAATGGCAAAAATAACAAGAAAAAAGAGATTAATTGATTCCTGCGGTCTTTTCTTTAGGTACCGGAGCGCTACTTTGTGCCATCAGATAGGTATTAATTCACGTTATCTCACAATAAAAAGTGTTAAATTATGTTAATACGGTATACAGTTTAAGAAATGAAAACATTCAGACTATATCTTGTATCATCGTCAATTTTTAAATTGACATCAACGTCTCTCCTCAGACGCCTTGGCTTAGTCAAAATCTATTGCTGGTTTAATAAGTAATATTTTCATTAGAAACGCCGGTTTCTCCAAGTAATACTTAATTTCAGATTTTTAAACCGTGCTAAGAACAGGCACAAGCAATTGAACTAAACAATTATTTTGAATATGAGAGTACAACACCTTAAGAGCTATTTTGCTGTTTTGGGTATTGTTGCCGCCAGCTATACGGCTCAGGCACAAACCCAAAAGAAATTAATCGATCCTGCAAATATGGATTTGAGCGTGAAACCAGGAGATGACTTTTACGAGTATGCTAGTGGATCATGGATTAAAAACAATCCGGTACCAGCAAAAGAAACAAGATGGGGAAGTTTCAACGAACTTAGGGATTTCAACATTAATGCTGTTAAAAGCCTGGTTGAGGATGCTGCTGCTGATAAATCGGCACCTGCCGGATCAGTTAAAAAGCGTGTCGGCGATTTCTATGCTGCCGCTATGGACAGTGTTACCATTGAGAAACTTGGTTACACACCAATCAAACCAGACCTAGCGAGAATCAAACAAATAAAAGATCTTTCTGGAGTTATAAATGAAGTTACTTTCCAACGTACTTCAGGCATCAGTTCACCGATCTTCGGCTTCAGCGTAGCCCAGGATAGAAAAAACGTGAAAAAATACCTTCCTTCCTTGGGACAAGGTGGTACAACACTGCCAGATCGTGATTATTATTTGAAAGATGATGTACGCAGCTTAAAGATTCGCGATGCTTACGTGACTTACATGACCACGCTGTTCACACTTACTGGCAGCAAGCCTGAAGAAGCAAAACAAAAAGCAACCACTGTTCTTGCATTAGAGAAGCAACTTGCAGAAGCTCAAATGAGCCGTCTGGAAATGCGCGATCCTTACAAAACTTACAACAAGTTTGCTGTTGCAGAATTCAGCAAGACGACACCAGGTTTAAACTGGTCTAGCGTACTTTCTAAATTGAAAGTTAACGGACAAGACACAATTTTGGTTTCTTCTCCAAAATTCTTTTCGACCGTTGATGGGATGTTGAAAACAGTTCCTATAGCGGATTGGAAAACATACCTGGAGTGGAACGTTTTAAAAGGTTCAGCATCAAGCCTGAGCTCGCCATTTGTACAGGCTAGCTTTGCATTTACACAAGCTCAAACTGGTCAACGTGTTCAAACACCAAGATGGCAAAGAATGTCTTCGCTAACAGACAACACGATTGGCGAATTGTTGGGACAGCTTTATGTTGCTAAATATTTCAAGCCAGAGGCAAAAGCACGCATGACAGAATTAATCAAGAATTTACGTGCTGCTTTTGAGATCAGAATAAAGAACCTGGATTGGATGAGCCCGGCAACGAAAGAGAAAGCGCTAGAGAAGCTTCATGCTTTTATGCCTAAGATAGGTTACCCGGAAAAATGGAAAAACTACGAAGGGCTGATAATTAACCGTACTACGTATTTCCAAAACTTACAAAGTGCAGATCAGTGGAGATATAAAGAGATGATCAGCCAGTTGGGGAAACCAGTTGACCGTACCCTTTTCGGAATGACTCCTCCAACGGTAAATGCTTACTACAGTCCAACAATGAATGAAATTGTTTTCCCAGCTGGGATCCTGCAATTTCCTTTCTTCTCTCCAGAAGCAGACGATGCAGTTAACTACGGCGGTATCGGTGCAGTAATTGGACACGAAATGTCGCATGGCTTTGATGATTCAGGTAGCCAGTACGATAAAGATGGAAATCTGAACAACTGGTGGACTAAAGAAGATCGTGAGAAATTCGACGCTAAAACCAAGGCGCTTGGTGAGCAGTTCGATGCTTACACCGTTATTGACACGGTACACGTTATTGGAAAGTTAACCATGGGAGAAAACATCGGTGACTTAGGAGGTTTAAATGCAGCTTATACCGCATTTAAAATGACCAAACAAGGTCAGTCAACCACTAAGATTGATGGGTTCACGCCAGATCAACGTTTCTTCTTATCCTGGGCACAGGTTTGGAGAGGTAACATTTTACCAGAAAGCGCTGCTCAGTTAATTAAAACTGATCCGCATTCACCTGGTGAATACAGAACCATTGGTGCACCAGTTAATATGGATGCCTGGTACAATGCATTTGATGTTAAACCTGGAGACAAATTATACAAGAAACCAGAAGACAGAATCCGCATGTGGTAGCCCATTGGCTTCATAAGGCATAAAGAAAGCCCCTTTATTTTAGATAAAGGGGCTTTTCTATTCACTAACATATAGCGCCTGTACTTTCTTCGGCAACTTACTTAAGACCAGATTCCTGGAAGCCAGGATCCTTTCCTTTAGTTCCCGATCATTGAGCACGCCAAGTTGCTCTAATTTCACCCATTGTCGCTTTGCCAAATGAGGTGCCTGCTGGATGCCATCACGCGCAACCAGTTCATCGAAATCTTCTGGATCACATTTAAAGGATGCGCTGCCATCTTCCAGTGAGGTAATTACATAGATTTTCTCGTGGATCATAAAACACAGGTGGTCACCCCACTTTAGATCTTCTGTACTTCCAGGAAGACTAAGACAATATGCTCTAAACGCTTCGATATCCATTTTCTTTATTTGTAGAACCTTTTACTGGATAGTACCCCAGTCATCAGGTTCAGGTTCGATAATCATGATTAATGGCTAAAGTTACAAAGCTTTGCCTAAATTTGGCCTGATGAACAAGATTATCACCACTGCTGATGGCTCAAATACATTATTCAACGAGACGATAGGCGAGCATTATCATTCCACACATGGGGCATTACAGGAAAGTGAACATGTCTTTATTGACGCTGGGTTAAAACATGCTATTGCTAACTTTCCAGGTCAGCAGATTTCGATTTTTGAAGTTGGCTTTGGGACAGGGTTAAATTTTCTTCTCACACTTGCCCATTGCAAAGCAAATGATATTGAACTCAACTATACTGGTGTTGAGGCATTTCCAATAGCAAAAGAAGAACTGATACTAACCGATTACAGCAAATACGTGTCTTCAGAAGTTTGGAATGCATTATTCGACAACTATGAATCCGCACAAGAAGCCGAAGTGGACTTGTTCCCCAATCAGAAGCTTAGGGTTCTAAAAAACACTTTTCAGGAAGTTATACCATCGGCAACTCATCACCTTATGTATTACGATGCATTCTCAGTAAGGCACCAGGCAGAGATGTGGACGGATGAAATGATTGCACATGCAGCAAACTTCCTCCTACCGGGAGGAATCTTCGTTACATATGCAATTACCGGCAAACTAAAGCGGGCACTAAAAGGCTTAGGGTTTACCATAGAAAAATTAACTGGTGCAGCTGGAAAAAGAGAAATGCTACGAGCAACTAAAGCTAATTAATTTCCAAATCATCTCGAAGTGGTAGCTTGGGAAAATGTCCGTGCGGCTCCCTTTGATACCAATACGCAACGGTGATGATGTCTGACTTTTGCGCCAGATATCGCCCAGAAGAACGCCAGCCTAAATCCTGAATTGTTACTCTTAAATCCGAATCAAAGCGTATCGGATCCAGTATATGCCAGCGGTACATTCCAAAGCGCTGCTGAACCTGATAATGCCCATCGCCCCGGATCACCTGATGCAAACCTACATAGGGCGTGTTAAATTCAGCGTAATCTACCACTTCAACACCTGCTGCATTCTTTTTGTGAATATCGAAATCATAGGAGCCACAAAAGTAATCTTCGGTGCCTGTACCCACAATCGTTGCAAAATCCTTGTCGCCATCCATGAAAAACTTAATCTCCCCTTCTCCCCACCATCCGTTGTTGTTTACTCCGATTCCCATATACGTTCCTACATATTGCCCTTTTCCTTGATCTCCGTCACGTATGGTATGCAGTGTGCTCTTATTTGGCTTGCTTCGCCTATTCTGTGCATGGAAATTACCTTCATCTTCGGGCACAGTTGTAAGTGTATAGTCAACTTGATAGTATAGATTCATTGGCTTT
>JAQBOT010000235.1 GCA_028287885.1 Pedobacter sp. | reverse complement strand
CCTTTCTAAGTTTCAGAACCTGTTCTTCCAACAATTCATCAAATACACCTACGCCACGTGCTTTTATAACGATATCCGCTTTGGCTGCCTCAGCCAAAACCTGCATAGCACTCTCGTTATTGTTGTCATAAACCACAACTTTCGCCCATTCCGGATCAGGAATATCGCGGTGCTGCTGGCGTTCGTAAGCATCAGGTTCGTAAAATGTGATGTGATGGCCCAATCTGCTCAATTCTTTAATGATGCCGCGGTAATATGTAGCTGCGCCGTTCCAATAAGCAGAGACAAGGCTGGAGCCATAAAAGGCAATATTTAAGTTGTTCTTCATGTGTAGGTATTTTAAGCTTAAGTATTCTGCTTTTCAGTTGATGATGCTTCCAGTTCCAGAGATTCCACAATGTGCAAAAGCTCATTGACCCGGTGCGCACAGGTATGTTTGGACTGGATGGTTTTTAACCCGTGTTCTACAAGTGATCTCGCCATGGAACTATCATTTAATATCTTTGACAGTTTATTTTTCATGCTTTCCTTTGAATCTGCAACCAGATAATCTTCCCCTGGTGTAAAGAGGTGTTCAGCGTCGTCCCAAGGCGAACAAACCAAGGGTATACCGCAGGCCATTGCTTCAAACGGCCGTATCGTAGGAATGCCGGGCAGCGATTGTACATATGGACTCCTAGGAACATGGACAGTAACTTTGTACCTGGCAAATATTTCAGGAGCTTTGTAGTTTGGCAACCAATTACCATATTCAATGCCAGCATCTTTTAAGGCTTTCAATGCCGTATCTGGATAGCGAACACCGTAAATCTTTGCTTTGAGTCCGAGTTCCTTCACGGGATCAATTAAATAGGTCTGAAGTTCCTGTGTGCGTTCATCATCTCCCCAGTTGCCAACCCAAACCAGATCACCTTCTTTCTCCTGATTGTCTACAGGATGAAAGATCCGGGTATCTGCTGCCTCATGCCAGGTCCAGGCGTTTTTAGTCCAACCTTCTTTCAGATAGATGTCGCGTATCACGTTCCCAAAGGCTAATACGCCATCGTAATGTCTTAAATCATACTGAGCCATGCTTGAACGTTCGGTCACAGCACGGTGGTGGGTATCGTGAAACAGCAGTTTGAAGCTCCCGGCTTTCTCGCGGTACGCTCCTACAGCTTTTACAAGTTCGTGGTCGTTCCATTCGTGTACGATCACAAGATCCTGGTCTTTCAAGACGGCGTCCAGATCAATCTTGTCGGCTTCGTAAAAGATCGAGTTCAGTTGCGGGTATGTAGCTTTAAACTCCTGTAGGAAAGATTCTCCATGACCCTCCAGAAGGTTGGTTAAACTCCAATTGTCTTTTGGCTCATATACTTTTACGTCATGCCCTCTGCTGAGCAGTTCTGCCACGACACCACGAAGAAAATGGGCGTTTCCATGGTTCCAGTCAGACAAAAGAGAATGGTAAAACATGCTTATTTTCATAGTTCTTATTCCTTTATTGATAATGAGCTGTGCTCGGTTTGAACCAGGGATTGATAAAGTTCAAGATAGTTGTCGACCATAGAATCAACAGAAAAAAACCTGGCTCTGGCTTGTGCGCGATGAACCAAAGCGGCGTATTCTTCAGGATGTTGTATAACCTTGCCTATTAATTCATCCAGCTCCTTAGGCTCGTCTGGATTAAAGTATAAGGCAGTGTCCGTCCATAATTCTTTAAAAACAGGTATATCGGAGAGCAGCAATAAACAGCCGGATAGCGCAGCCTCCAGCACCGATAAACCAAAAGGCTCGTACTTCGCCGGCAGCACGTAGATGTAGGATTCTGCGAGATATCGTTTCACTTCAGCCTGACTGAGCGTTCCAAGTAGTTGAACATTGGGTATATCCAAAGGTTCAGCGTGATCCGGATGGCGGTTATTTCCTGCAATCAGGATTGGTATGTGATGAGGATTCTCAAGCCGACCTAAGGAAGCAAGATTCTTTGCTTCATCCCATATACGGCCCATCGCAAAGATCTGCTGTTTTTTGACTGAGGCCTGAAATCCTACAGAGCTCCTTCCGTTGTAAATAACCGATAGATTTTCTACCTCGCCATACAGGCTAGTTAGCTCGTCGGCATAAGCATGCGAGATGGACACCACGGCGTCAGCCTCCTTGAAGCCCAACTGTACCCGACGCTTATATTCCAGCCACTCTTCAGCCAGCGGCATATCTCTTAGCGCCTTCCACCAGGAAAGCACGCAGGAATGTGCAACAATTATTACCGCTGAACTCCAGTTCAAGGAAGCAAGCGCGTAACCATTCAGGTGAATAACGTCAGGTTGAATTTCTTTTTCAAGCTCAAGCAGCCAATGGCCCGCGCGATCAACATCCTCCCAGGGCTGATCCATCCATTCCAGCTTGTAACTGCTTTCCCGTATGTCCAGATTGGGTATCCTGGCGGCTTCAAGCTGCTGATTGGCTGATAAAGGAGCGCCCATCGTTGCCAGGCAGACCTGGATCCCACGCCTATTGAGTCCTTCACACAGGTCAAGTGCATAGCTCCATACCCCGCCAAGTGTATCGGCAGTCATGAGTATTTTCTTTATGGATCGCGCCCCTACATTCATTTCGACACTCCTAGCCCCGCTTATAGATCAGATCTAGTATTTCCGCGGATTTAACATAATTATATGCTTCAGGATTGAAACTATTACCCTTGCTGGCTAGTTCTTCAGCCCAGTGAACACCTGCTTTGCCGCCCCAGTTTTCTCCTGGTGTACTGATGGCTTTGCGGGAGGTTCCGTCGAATCTTTCGGTAATGAAATCATAAAAGGATCCATTAACGTTTTTGAAAGAAACACCGCCCTTAGTACCGTAAAAACTCACTTCAATCACAGCATCTACTCCGGCAGGCAAATTCCAGGAACAAGCCATCTGAACTGCAATACTTCCTTTTACCAGCATCTGAGCCACAGCATAGTCCTCAACCTGCTGATCCGTGTTAACAATTAGTTTTCCTTTAGAAAAAAGCTGACTACTAACCTCAGTTACTTCCGGGTTTTCGAAAAGCCAAACAAGTAGGTCAACCAAATGCACTCCAAGGTCCATCACACAGCCACCGCCTGCAAGTTTGGGGTCGAAGTACCAGGACTTATCCGGCCCATAGGCATTATGAAATACCAGGTTGCCGCCGTAGATCTCACCGAGCTCATCAGAATCCAACACCGCTTTCAACGCCTTGATGCCGTTAGTAAACCGATAAGAAAAATCAACGCTTAGGAGTACATCGTTCTCCATAGCCTTCTGCACTACCTCTTTTACTTCTTCGGCATTCCGCCCCAAAGGCTTTTGGCAGAAAACAGCTTTACCTTTTTCAATTGCTTCAATAGACTGAGCAGCATGTAAGGCACTGGGCGTAGCGATAATAACCCCATCCAGATCAGTAGCAATCAAGGCATCCAAACTGGGCAGAAGCGCAGCATTTGGTGCAAACTGCAATGCTTCTTCAGCGTACTCTGCATTGGGATCCGAGATGGCTTTAATATCAGCTATATTCTCTTTGGCGATGGCTTCTAGACGATTCCTTCCAATCCATCCAACACCTATAAAACCGAGCTTTGGTACACGCTCTACCAGGGTTTCATCCATCTCGTCAATCTTTAAATGTTATCAATGCTTTGATAAACCCTTCTGGATTTTCCTTGTGCAGCTCGAAAGCTTGTTGTAGGTTTTCTGCCTCGAACACATGCGTAAATAGCTGCTGAGGATTTAAACGTCCCTTAATCACAGCATCCACAGCTTTCCGCATTCCCTTCAGGTATTCCTCGGGATCACGCTCATGTGCGTTAATTACGTCTATTCCCCTCCAATTCCACAGCTGCATGTTCACCTGTCTCATGCCATCTTGGTGATAGCCGGCAATAATCAGTTTTCCACGGATTGCAGTAAGTTCAGCCGCGAGATCGAGGGGCCACTGCTTACCTGTTGCCTCAATAACACGTTCACAGAAGTTTTCGTTCGTAAGCTGCTTTACCTGTTCGATGATTTGGTAGTGGTCATCCATAGCGATAACCTCATCAGCACCAAGGCGAGATGCAAGCTCGAGTGCAGAACGCTTTCGCGATAAAGCAATCACTTTTGCACCCGCATTGTGCGCAAGTTGTACAAGCATAGCACCTAAAAAGCCAATGCCCACAATGGCAACCGTTTGACCGGCCTTGATATCACTACGCTCAAAAATATTCATTGCGCAACCGAGCGGCTCCGCAGGAAAAGGCAAGCCATCAAGTTCTGCAGGTAACCGAATCAAGTTACTCGCTTTGGTAATGTCGTAGGCTGCGAAAGCGTTATAAGTTATCGCGGCAACACGCTCCCCTAACGAATATCCTGTTACGTCTTTCCCCAGGGCATCTATGCGTCCCCAGCCCTCATGACCAGGGTTGCCGGCTTGCACGGGGTAGTTAAACCATTTCCGTCCTTCCCAAACAGGTAGATTGGATGCACAAATGCCGCAGCCCTCTAACTTAATCCGCACTTCGTCAGCTGCTGGCTCCGGTAGCGGAACTTGCTTTAAAGTGACTTTCTTCGGTGCGGTAATCTCCAAAGCATCCATAACGGGTGCCCCAGTCTTTATTGTACTTTTCTTTTCAAGTTCTATTTCCATTAGATCGATTCCCTGGAATATGTTTTTTTGGTTAAAGGAATGTTTCTGAACTCCGCAAGCCATTCATATAAGTTGCGAATGCCCTGGTTCGCATTTACCTCTGGCGTCCAGTTGCCTTCATGATGGAACTTCTGAATATCCGAGACATAATATTTCTGATCACCAGGGCGCCAATCGCCAAAATCAACATCAATTGCATCTCCATGCATATCTTCAATGATCTTCAGCAACTCAAGCAAACTAATCGTATTTTCCACGCCACCGCCAATATTGAATGCCTTACCAGTTAAGCTAGCCATGTTTTGCTGTGCAATTTTCATGGCGCGTACCAGATCCTGGACATAAAGGATGTCACGAACCTGTTTTCCATCTCCATAAATGGTAAGCGGCTTACCTTCTAAGGCACTAATCAGAAAGTGTGCTATCCAGCCCTGATCTTCCGTCCCAAATTGGTGAGGGCCGTAAATACAGCTCATCCTGAAAATCACGGCTTTTAGCCCAAAGGTTCTTGCATAATCCAGAATATAGGAATCAGCTGCGCCTTTAGAACAGCCATAGGGACTATGAAAGTCAATGTTCCTCGCTTCAGATACTCCCGCTGCGGCGATCAACGGATCTTCCGGCTCGTAACGATCTCCTTTTAGGATAACCTTCAGATCTTCTAATCCACCATAAACCTTATTTGTTGAAGTAAAGACTAGCGGGGGTTGCTTCTCCGAATGGCGGATAGCTTCCAACAAGTTTATCGTGCCACGTGCATTGACCTCAAAGTCCATTAGCGGATCATTGCAGCTGGTGGTTACTGCAACTTGAGCCGCAAAGTGGTATACCGCATCCGCTGCCTCAACTGCCGCACGCAATGCCTTCTCATCCCTAACATCAGCTATTTCTATTCTTAAGTTGGCAGTATGTTTATCCCTTAGCCATTGCAGATTCTTCTCTACTCCCTCCCTGGAGAGATTATCATATATAATAACCGATTTACCCTCCGTTAACAGTGCATCAGCCAGATTCGTTCCAATAAAACCTGCACCTCCCGTAATTAAGGTGGTGTGCTTATACGCCTGTTTTTGATTATCTGAAGTATTTACTGAGTTGCTATTCATATAGCGTCTATTAAAATATGTGATTATACAGTTAATCCTCTTGCGGCTAACTCTTGCTTCGCCTGATCTACATTATCTACTGCAACCTGCTCTTCCAGCCAAATTGCAAGCTCCTGTAGGCCAGCTTCAAGACTCACTTCGGGCTCAAAGCCGAGAATTCTTTTTGCCTTACTTATATCCCCAAAGCAATGCCTAATGTCGCCTACACGGTACTCACCAGTGGCATTTTGCTCAATATCTACCCCCATTACATTCTGCAGTTTTTGCGCTATTTCGTTTACCGTATAGCAGTTCCCACTCCCAATATTGAAAACTTCATAAGCTGCTTCTTCTACTTCCAAAGCAAGTCTGCATGCCTTTGAAACGTCTTTAACACTTACGAAATCTCTTTTTTGTTCACCATCTTCAAAAACGATTGGTGCTTTATTATTCAAATATCTGGATGCAAATATTGCAAGTACGCCAGTGTATGGGTTAGATAAAGACTGTCTGGTACCATACACGTTGAAAAAACGCAGGGCGACTGTTGGGATGTTATAAGCCTTACCGCAAATTAAGCTCATGATCTCTTGGTCGTATTTCGATAGGGCATAAACAGAGGCCAGAGATGGCTTCTTTGATTCAGGCGTGGGGATGGGCTTTAGTGGAACTCCCTTGGACTCAAGTTCCCAATGGCTGCGTTTTAATTGTTCTAAGGGGCGACTTGCATCCTCAACAACATCACCGGATTCACAGGTGTACAATCCTTCGCCGTAGATACTCATGCTTGATGCAACGATCAACCTTTTAACCGGATTTTCGATCAGTGCTTCCAACAGAACCGCTGTACCTCTGTTATTCACATCCGTATACTCATTAACTTCATACATGCTTTGGCCTACGCCAACACGTGCTGCAAAGTGGTAAACGGCGTCTATTCCTTCTAATGCACGCAGCACGGTTGCCTTGTCACGGACATCACCAACAATTAATTCTACGTTCGGATTTAAATATACCGGGCGCTCGGCATTTGCACCATGTACCTGTGCAATCAAACTATCCAAAACGCGCACTGTGTAGCCCTTGTCAATTAATTCGTCACATAAATGGGAACCAATAAAGCCGGCTCCACCAGTTATCAAAATATTCTTCATAGTTAATATGTTACATCGTTATTGGGCTTAGTAATTCAATTATCATGAGCGTACATCAATACTTTAAAATCTAAACAAAATCATGCATTTGCCCCACAGCTTCTTTATTGCTGTATATGTTCCTTTTGGAACAATCCTTTGCAGAACCAGAGTTAGGGTCAGAGAACCTAATGCTTCTTCAATCCTGCAAATATCCCCCTATTATTCAGGCTCAACATTCTTGTTTTAAAACTGTAAGTGGTTTTATATTAAACTTTTAAAACCATATTGTAAACAATAGTTAATAAAAAAAGGTTTACCTAATAATGAATTTTGTAGCTATTTTTTATTAAAAAGATTAATGAACAAAACTATATTTCAATTTATTAATAATTATTTAATGTATAGAAGGTATGTACAGATAAGAGTTTTAGATACTATGGCTACAAAATTGAGCTAGAAAAAACGATTAATAACCCAATAAAAGCTAAATGGACAACAACAACTTTTCTTCAGGAGGTTTAAAGTCAGACCAAATACAGCAGAACGTAGAAAAACTTGGAAAATGGTTTCATAACATCGACTTAAAGGGTGTAAAAACAGCCCCCGATCACTTCTTAGGTGATTATCCAAACGTAAAATTTCAATCCTTTGCGGATGCCATTCCAAAAGATCTAACTGGCAAAACAGTCCTTGACATAGGTTGCAATGCCGGTTTTTACTCCATTGAGATGA
>JAQBOT010000320.1 GCA_028287885.1 Pedobacter sp. | reverse complement strand
GCCATTTACAGAATAGATTCAGAGCAGCGGAAGATTTTACATCTTGCCGCCGTTTTTGCCTGTAATTTCAGCAACCACCTTTATCACCTGGCCAATACTGTTCTGGCTACAAACAACCTGCAGTTCGATTTACTTAGGCCATTGATCATGGAAACTGCTTTGAAAGTACAAGATGATCTTCCATTAGCGGTTCAAACCGGGCCGGCTGTTCGCCAGGATGAGCAAACAATGAAAAACCATTTGGAACTGCTTCAATCAAAGCCTGAACTTCAGGAAATCTATCAAACTTTAAGCAATAGCATTAAAAAGACGCATCTATAACACAAAAGCGGTTTAGGCTTCTTACTTTTGACGACAATTATGAGCATTTATAAATTAAAGATAAACTTCGAGGAGAAGGGTAAGGAACCAATTGAGCTGCCTATAGCAGGTGGAGAATCGGTTCTTGACGTTTGCCTGGATAATGAAATACAACTACAACACAATTGCGGTGGCGTTTGTGGATGCAGTACCTGCCACGTGTATGTTACCGCTGGTATGGATAACATTCAGGAAATCTCAGAGAAAGAAGAAGATTTTATTGACCGGGCTGTTCGTCCGCGTATTACCTCTAGATTAGGCTGCCAATGCGTCGTTATTAATGGCGACATCACGGTAACCATCCCTGATCAATCAGAATTCCTTGGTCACTAATTAAAATTAATAATAAACATGCAAGAGAAATTTACCCTACCTATATACTGGAATGACCACGAAGACATTGCGCAGGAACTATACGAAAAGTTTGGCGATGATTTTAATGAAGGTAAAATCTATAGAATTCGGTTCACTGAACTCATAGAATGGGTTCTAGAACTCCCTAATTTTAAAGGAACAAGAGAAGAAAGTAACGAAGGTCACCTGGAACAGATTCAGTCTGCCTGGGTTTATGAATGGAGAGATAACCAGGACTAATGTTTTTGCAGAAACTCAAGGATATTCGAGCCTTTGTTTTCGATGTTGATGGTGTATTGACTGATGGAAGCATTCTGGCTTCAGATTCCGGAGAGTTTTTGCGAACTTTTAATATCAAAGATGGATATGCCTTGCAGCTTGCTGTGAAAAAGGGCTTTGCTGTCTGCATAATTTCAGGAGGAAGCGGCTCGGCTATGCAGAAGCGCTTTGAAGGCCTTGGCATCAAACATATCAATCTTGGTGTATCTGATAAAGTCGAGGTTTTCGAGGCATTTTTAAGTGCAAACAACATTGATGCTTCTGAGGTCTTGTATATGGGTGATGATATTCCTGACTTCAACGTAATGAAGCTTGTTGGTTTGCCAACCTGTCCTTCAGATGCCTGTGAAGAGATTAAGACGCTATCCACTTACATATCACCATTTGCGGGCGGAAAAACAGCTGTACGTGATGTTATCGAAAAGGTGCTTAAAGTGCAGTCCAAATGGTTTGATTTAAATCCCTCTGCAGCCGATTCGGGCAAGTAGTTTTCTGATTGCAACAAATTAATTACCTCAGGAAATTAAACCAATTGTTGTTTACCTTCTCAAATTAGAAAAAGCGAAACATATGAAAAAGTTATTGATGATCTGCGCACTATTTTTCGGAGTGATCACCTTTGCAAATGCCCAGGGTGGCGGACAGATGCGTAGTCCGGAAGAAAGAGCAAAAAGAACCTTAGATCAGTTGACTGAGAAACTAAAATTAACGGATGACCAGAAGACCAAAGTACTAGCCATCTTAACGGATCAGAACGTTCAGATGAACAAAGCAAGAGAAGAAGCAAGCGGTGACGCCGATGCAAGGAGAACATCTTTCGCTAAAATACAAGCGGATAGTCAGGTGAAGATCAGCGCATTGTTGACAGACGATCAGAAGAAAGCGTACACGACTTGGCAGGAAGAAAGAAAAGCTGCCATGCAAAACAGAGCAGGCAGAATGGGCCAGGGTGGAGGCAATCAGTAAGTTTCACAGTTAACGTTCTGATGTTAATAATCCATTTTCAAATAATAAAAGCGGCTTACGGCCGCTTTTATTATTTTAGCGGAAATTACACTAGAGCCGAATTACAGTTTAGGTGTAATTACACGCTAACGGAAATACACTTTATCGGAAATTACATCTATGCTTGTACAAAATCACCCGCTAATCTTAGCGTCTAAGTCACCTCGACGTCAGCAACTTCTCCAACTGATGGACTTGCAGTTCGAAGTGCTGCTTAAAGATGTTGATGAGAGCTTTCCAGAGGAGCTGCAGCCGTTTGAAGTTGCACAATATATCAGTGAGAAAAAGGCACAGGCATTTTTGGCAGATGGATTGGAAGCAATCGTAATCACAGCTGACACGATCGTATCCTTCGATTCAGAGATTTTGGGAAAGCCGGAAGATGCTGATCATGCATTTGAGATGTTAAGCAAGCTCTCTGGAAACATGCATGAAGTATATACTGGTGTCAGTTTGGCTTTTCAAGGAAAAATAGATACGTTTTACGATGTGACGGAGGTGGTATTCAGGGAACTCAGCCCAGCACAGATCAGGTACTATATTGAACATTACAAGCCTTTCGATAAAGCCGGCT
>JAQBOT010000313.1 GCA_028287885.1 Pedobacter sp. | reverse complement strand
AAGCCGGGCAGGCCGAATGAGCTGCAGCAGCAGTACGTGGAGCACATCTTTCATATACAAAGCCCTTTTAACGCAGAAGAGATCTTAAATAACGTTCCGGAAGTAAAGGGCGATCCGAAGGACCTGGAAATCATTGATAAATTCATCAAGAATGCACCCCAGATTACGGCACCGCGGCCGGAACAAATAGACAATGAGAATAAGGCAAAGAAAAGTGCAGAGGACCACAACGACCTTGTTTCTGAGACCCTTGCCAAAATATATATTGAGCAAATGCTTTATCACAAGGCCATAGAGACTTATGAAAAATTAAGTTTGAAATTTCCGGAAAAAAGCCGTTACTTTGCCGATCTTATTCAATCTATAAAAAAGAAAATTTAACCACATAAAGACATCATGCTTTTTTTAATCCTGTTATTAATCATCATTTGTGTCGCTTTAGCGATTTTTGTTTTAGTTCAAAATCCTAAAGGCGGGGGCTTATCTGCCGGTTCATCAGCAAGCAATATGTTTGGTGTGCAACGTACGGGAGATGTTTTAGAAAAAGGCACCTGGATCTTGCTTACATTGATCGTTGTGATCACACTATCGATTACAACAGTAGCAAAGAACAGCGGTGGCGCATCTGGCGACTCTAAAATTCAAGAACAATTAGACAGAACACCTGCTCCATCACCATTAGGAAACAGACCAGCACCAGCAACTACGCCGGCTCCTGCTCCTGTTAAACCAGTGAAATAAGGAACAAAAAAGATATTTGAAAAGCCCCTCGTGCACAACGCACGAGGGGCTTTTTCATTTCTGCCAGACTGACACTGATACGCGGGCATTGAAGGCCGAATCTGACAGCCCGTGCAATTTTGTCAAGCAATTGTCCGTTGGCATAGAAACTGTAGATAGGAACGTACAAGAATTTAAATTTTTAAACTAAAAAATAAATTACTATTAAGTTATGGCTTTAAACCTTAAACCCATTTCAGGAACAGCAAACAGAGTTATTGTTGAACCTGCTGCGGCAGAAGAAAAGACTGCATCTGGAATCTATATTCCTGATACTGCAAAAGAAAAACCATCAAAAGGAACTGTAGTTTCTGTTTCAGAAGAAGATGCAGAAGGCAAAAAACCGACAGTTAAAGTTGGTGATGTTGTTCTTTATGGCAAATATGGTGGCACTGAATTACCTTATGAAGGTACAGACTACCTAATTATGCGAGAAAATGATATTTATGCTGTAGTTCAATAATAATTTTTTAAGAAACAAACAATGTCGAAACAAGTAAGATATAACGTTGAAGCACGTGACGCCCTGAAAAGAGGTGTTGACATTTTAGCTAACGCTGTAAAGGTAACTTTAGGACCAAAAGGTCGTAACGTAATTATTGATAAGAAATTCGGTTCACCATCAATCACTAAAGATGGTGTTACTGTAGCCAAGGAAATCGAATTGAAAGATCCGATTGAAAACATGGGCGCACAAATGGTAAAAGAAGTTGCTTCTAAAACTGCTGATATTGCAGGTGACGGAACAACAACTGCTACAGTTTTGGCTCAGGCAATTGTAACTGCAGGTATTAAAAACGTTGCTGCCGGTGCAAATCCAATGGATTTGAAACGTGGTATTGACAAAGCGGTTACTGCGATTGTGAACAATTTGAAACAACAATCTCAAACTGTTGGTGAAGACAACAACAAGATCAAACAAGTTGCGTCTATCTCTGCAAACAATGATGAAGTAATCGGTGCACTGATTGCTGAAGCAATGGCTAAAGTAGGAAAAGACGGTGTAATTACTGTTGAAGAAGCAAAAGGAACTGAAACTGAAGTAAAGACAGTTGAAGGTATGCAATTTGACCGTGGTTACTTGTCACCATACTTTGTTACCAATGCAGACAAAATGGAAGCGGAATTAGAAAACCCTTACATTTTGATCTATGACAAGAAAATCAGCAACATGAAAGAATTGTTGCCGGTTTTGGAAAAACAAGTTCAAACTGGTAAACCACTATTGATCATCGCTGAAGACCTTGATGGTGAAGCTTTGGCTACTTTGGTAGTGAACAAGATCCGTGGATCTCTGAAAGTTGTTGCTGTTAAAGCTCCAGGATTCGGTGACCGTAGAAAAGCAATGCTTGAAGATATCGCAATCTTAACTGGCGGTACTGTAATTTCTGAAGAAAGAGGTTACAAATTAGAGAATGCTGATCTTACTTACTTAGGTACTGCAGAGAAAGTTCTTGTTGATAAAGACAATACAACCATCATCAATGGTGCTGGTGAGTCTGAAGACATCAAAAACCGTGTAAACCAGATCAAAGCTCAAATCGAGACTACAACTTCTGATTACGACAAAGAAAAACTTCAAGAACGTCTTGCTAAATTGGCAGGTGGTGTTGCCGTGCTTTACGTAGGTGCAGCTTCTGAAGTTGAAATGAAAGAAAAGAAAGACCGTGTTGATGATGCTTTACATGCAACCCGTGCGGCTGTTGAAGAAGGTATCGTTGCAGGTGGTGGTGTTGCTTTCATCCGTGCTATTGAGGCCCTTGAAGGAATGAAAGGCCTTAATGATGATGAGACTACAGGTATCGCTATCGTTAAACGTGCGGTTGAAGAGCCTTTACGTCAAATCTGTGAGAACGCTGGTATCGAAGGATCCATCGTTGTTCAGAAAGTAAAAGAAGGTACTGGTGACTTCGGTTACAACGCACGTACTGATGTTTACGAAAACTTAATCGCAGCTGGTGTTATTGACCCAACTAAAGTTGGTCGTGTAGCATTGGAAAACGCAGCTTCAATTGCAGCAATGTTATTGACAACTGAGTGTGTTCTTGCTGACGATCCTGATGAAAATACAGGTGCTGCTGGTATGCCTCCAATGGGTGGCGGCGGCATGGGCGGAATGATGTAATTCATTTTCCCACAGCCTCAAATAATAAAAAACCCCGCAATTATGCGGGGTTTTTTATTGCGCTTGATATTTAATGTGTTTAATTTTGTAGGTTATACTTTTTCTAATTTATGTTCAGGGAACAGATCTCCGTATTTGATATTTTTAAAATTGGTGTAGGACCCTCCAGTTCGCATACCCTGGGACCGTGGCGTGCTGCACAGCAGTTTACCGCCTCACTCGAAGCTAATGGACTGCTCAACCAGGTTGAAGGTCTAAAGATCCTCTTGTATGGATCTTTAGCAAAAACCGGAATTGGGCATGGTACAGATGTGGCCATCCTGCTTGGATTATCCGGTGCTGACCCCGTGACCTTTGAGGTGAACTCCATAGATACTACCATTGCAGGCATCAAAGCGAACAGGAAACTGAACCTAGTTGGACTTAAACAGATTGATTTTGAGTATAGCGATGATTTGTTGTTCTTATACCAGGAGAGCCTGCCATTTCACCCGAATGCGGTGACCTTCCAGGCCTTCCTTAATTCAGGAAAGGCCTTTTCTGAGACGTACTACTCCATCGGCGGGGGCTTTGTAGTGAAAGAAGGTAGTACCGGCATTGAAAAAGAAGCCGTAGACCTGCCCTTTCCTATTGAGAAAGCTGGCGACCTGCTACATTGGTGTTTAACAACCGGATTAAAGGTATCTGAGGTGGTCCTGGAAAATGAACTCGCCTGGAGGTCAGAAGAAGAAACCCGGAAAGGAATTTTGCAGCATTTTCACGTGATGAAGGACTGTACCTACCGCGGTTGCCATACTGCTGGGTTCTTGCCCGGCGGCCTTAATGTTGCAAGACGTGCATCTGCGCTGAACAAGCGACTTATTGGCGATCAGGTGTACTCAGACTACAATTCCTGGATTGAAGCGATTAGACATGGTGGTAATAGCTTTAACTACATTCTGGATTGGGTGAGCTGCTTCGCGCTTGCAGTGAATGAAGAGAATGCATCTTTTGGCCGCGTAGTAACGGCGCCAACAAACGGTGCAGCTGGTGTGATCCCTGCAGTATTGCAATATTACATGGCTTTTTGTGACGGCTATACCGAAGATAAGATCATACAATTTATTGCCTGTGCATCAGAGGTTGGAAGCATCTTCAAGAAAGGCGCAACCATATCCGCTGCAATGGGTGGCTGTCAGGCTGAAATTGGTGTTTCCTCAGCCATGGCTGCAGCAGCATTGACCGAATGCATGGGTGGTTCTCAAAGGCAAGTACTGATGGCCGCTGAGATCGCGATGGAACATCATCTCGGCTTAACCTGCGATCCGATAGGTGGTCTGGTGCAAATCCCTTGCATTGAAAGGAACACCATGGGCGCCATTAAAGCAATTACGGCAAGCCAGCTGGCGCTGCAAAGCAACCCGGATAAAGCCAAGGTTAGTCTGGATGCGGTGGTCAGGACCATGTGGGAAACTGCACAGGATATGAACTCGAAATACAAGGAAACTTCTGATGGTGGTTTAGCAACCAATATTCCGATCAGCTTGCCAGAATGCTAATGAGTTGTGAAGGCGGCAGCAATTGGCGTCGTGAGTGCCTTTCCCCAACCTGCATACATTTTTCCTGAAGGATGTAAGCCATCAGAGGCGACAAGTGAAAGGTCTGTTACCACAAGCCTGGATGCCGGTGTTATATTCGTATAGGAAATTCCCGCAGCTAAAGTCTCTTGCTTATTAATGGCATTAAATGCATCAATGTCAGCGGATATTGCTTTCTGATTTCGCCCGCTCTTTTTACCAAAAGGAGTCAATCCCCAGTCGGGTATAGAAACAACGAATACGTGTGCTTTTTTACCTGCTGCAAAGGTGATTGCCGTTTGAAGCAATTGCTTGAACTGCGTTCGATAGGTATCCTTAGATTGTCCCCTGTACTGGTTATTTACCCCGATCAGCAATGTTACAAAGCTGAAGGTGCCGGTTACCCCTGAGGCCTTTATCCCCTGCTGTAGTTCGCTGGTGGTCCAACCTGTCTTTGCAATGATCTTTGGCGTAGCCACATTAAACTGCTTTGCACGCAAATCGGCCGCAAGTTGGAACGGAAAACTTTCTGCTTGGGTTACCGCCTCTCCAATGGTATAGGAATCGCCGAGTGCCAGGTAAGTTAACTTCGGACTGGTGATTGTTGTTTTAACGGGCGTTGTAGCGGAGAGTTCTTGAGTCATTGAGCTGGAATTGCTTTTGTCGCAGGCCATCAAGAGGAACAGCGACAGGGCGGTTGCTAGTATTTTCATACTTAAAAGTTACGGAGTTTGTATGTTGCTTGTTTTAAGTTCCATCTTAAACAGGTCAGCGATATGGCCTTTAAGTTTATCCTTAACCTCTTCCATATCGAGCTGAGCGCCGAGCTCCCGCTGCATAGAAGTAACATCCTTATCATCGATGCCGCAAGGAACGATATTTTTGAAGTAATCGAGGTTTGCATTTACATTGAAGGCAAAGCCATGCATGGTTACCCAGCGACTGCAGCGTACACCCAAGGCACAGATCTTTCTAGCTTTATCGTTATCTGCATCTAGCCAAACGCCTGTGAATCCAGGATATCTTCCGGCAGCAATTCCATAATCTTTTAAGGTGAGGATCACAGCCTCTTCAAGCGTTCTGAGGTATAAATGAATATCAGTAAAGAAATTATCGAGGTCCAGAATGGGATAACCTACAATCTGGCCCGGGCCGTGGTAGGTAATATCTCCGCCGCGATTGATTTTATAGTAGGTAGCTTCTTTTTCTGCCAGTCCAGCTTCATCAAGCAAGAGATTCTCCGGGTGGCCGCTTTTCCCTAAAGTATAAACATGGGGATGCTCACAAAAGATCAGGTAATTGGGTGTTTCCAGCGTGGTATTGTTGCTGCGGTTCGCCGTTTTCAGCGCCACGGTTTTGTTGAAGATCTCGTCTTGCTGATCCCAGGCTTGCTGATAATCGATCAAACCCCAGTCTATGAATTCTACTTTCTTATTCATTCCCCTTTATTTTGCTACGACGTATCCCAGCATGTAATTGTCTTCTACTTTAAAGTATTCTACCTGTAGTTCAGCTGTGCGTTCAGGCAAACTTACCCGGCTTCGGATGCTGCCACTTTCTGCTGTCTCAAACGGGTAGATATGAATGTCTTGTTTAAACTCCAGTCCCTTGCGACCATTCCATTTGTATATGGCCTCTTTGGCGCACCAGCAAATATATAAGGCCAGGGTGTTATCGGAGTCATTAAATTGAGAAAGCTCAACATCCGTAAGAAACTTACCCTGGATCTTCTTGATCTTATCTTTGATCAGCTCGATATCTACACCAACTTTTTTATCCTTGCTGATCATAACAGCGGCGTAGTCGAAGGAATGGCTTAGGGAAATCTCATAGTCTGAATTTACGAGGTAAGGTTTGCCATGCTCATCCATTCTGCAGTCAATGTATTCAGAAGTGTTAAGCATCTTGCGAAGAAGCAAGCGGGTACTGAGCCAGTGGAGCAAGCGTTTCCCATTGTTTAGGGAAGAAATGAATTCCAGTTCATGCGATTTTAACTGCAATCCATCTAATAGTTCTGTTTCCGTTTCTTCAATTTTCCAAACCGACAATATGGTTTGTTCGTCAATGTTCTTGTTAAAAACTACAGGCATCTCTATTTTAGAAAATCAATGTAAAAGTATCTTAAATTAACCATAATTTAGCGCAAATACTTAATTAATGATACTTTCAGATAAGCGTATTCTTGACGAAATAGAGAAGGGAACGATAATAATAGAGCCATTTCAACGGGAATGTTTAGGCACAAATTCTTATGATGTGCATTTAGGCAAATATCTGGCAACATACAAGGACCGCGTACTGGACGCAAAGGCGCACAACACGATTACTCATTTCCTACTACCGAAGGAGGGCTTTGTATTGCATCCCGGAACGCTTTACCTCGGCGTTACGCTGGAATATACAGAAACCCATGCACATGTACCTTTCTTAGAGGGAAAATCGAGCACAGGCCGGCTTGGAATAGACATCCATGCCACAGCTGGCAAGGGTGATGTTGGTTTTTGTAACACCTGGACGCTGGAAATCTCCTGCGCACAACCGGTACGGATCTATGCAGGCATGCCGATCGGACAACTGATCTACTTTGCTGTGGAAGGGAATATCGAGACCATGTACAACACCAAAAACGACGCTAAATACAACAACAAAACCACCAAGCCAGTGGAAAGCATGATGTGGAAAAACAAGTTCTAAATTATATCAGGGCATAAACCCGACAATAGGCCTAAATATTTGTAAATTAAAGGCTTACTGTTATTTATGAGAAATCGCTGGATTCTGGTTGTATTTGGCTTAGCCATCTTATCAGTGTTCCCTGCTTTTTTGATAATTGATGATCCAATTGCTTTGCTTATCAAAAAGATGGACGCTTTTAACCTTGCTCATCCGCAGGAAAAGGTTCATTTGCATCTGGACAAACCATCTTACCTTGTTGGGGATGATATTTGGTTTAAGGCTTACGTGGTAAACACAAGTGATTCACACCTCTCGAGACTGAGCGGGGTCTTAAACGTAGAATTGATTAATTCCAGTGATTCCTTACTGCAATACCGCAAACTTGCAGTGATCAACGGCCAAACTTCCGGTGATTTTAAATTGGCTGACAGCCTTCCGGCAGGGGATTACCGCATCCGTGCGTACACCCGCCTGATGCAGAATCTAGGTCCCGAATTCTTTTTCGATAAAGCGATACATATAGGCAATGCCTCCGGGA
>JAQBOT010000311.1 GCA_028287885.1 Pedobacter sp. | reverse complement strand
TTGTTTGAAGTTGGCATAAACACAAGAACAAACAATAGCATTGCAAATCCCGTGAAAACTAAAAACATTTGTTTGTTGAACTTCAGAATGAAAAGCATAACCATAGCGGCCGGAACCAACAGGTACGCTGCACGTGTTCCAGAGTACAACATTACCGTTAAAAATAAGGCCACGAGGGTACCAAGAAAGATTTTCTTGTAAGCCGAAATGGGGCCGAACATTAGCGCAATGCATAGTATGCTACTAACAACCATGTTGTAGGAGAAAGCTACGGGGTCAGAAAAAATGGACGACTTGCGCCAGTGTCCATTTATATACAACAAGGCTTGAAGTAAAGGGTTATTGTCTAAAGCACGTTGTTCATAATCAAAAAAACCGAAATACTCCTGTTTGATTGCATACAACGCAGCTATGATTGATAGTCCCAACCAAATCTTGATAATTAGACGTATAAACTTCACTGATCTTATCTGGTAACTAAATATAAAGTAAGATATCATTACGCCGGCAACCGAGCGTATGGTGTACAACCAAGCCATCCGGGACTCGGTGGTTGGATTGGCGACCTGAATTAAATTATACAAAATCCAGATACCTATGATATAGGTGACTGGGTTATTAAACATAAGCCAATCCGGCTTCGTTTTTTGGTTTATAAAAAAGCCAATAAGCAGTAATAATAAAATACCATCCATAACAGTTCCAAGCGGAAAGTCTATCCCAAAACCCAAAATGTACATAACGAGGTACGCGAACACGAGATAAGACAGTACGCCAAACTTGGGGTATTTGATGATGAGAAATATGGCTAAAGGTCCAGCTAATAACAGTAGTAAAGCTGCGCCGCCCGCAACTCCCCAAAAAGCGAAAGCTAAAGAAAAGCTTAGCGAAATGGCTAAGATAACCATTGCGGCTAAAACAGATCGCGTAATCAGCCTGCTTTTCGAATTTAAGTGATCTACCCAGCCCATTAGAAAAATACGATCTTGAAGAAGTAAAACATCAGAGATACCAGCACCAAAAGCAATGCAGCATTCTTTTTAACAATCAGGAGCAATCGTTCATTCCGTTTCTCAATATTTTCTGGTTCAATTCTCATGAAATCAGTTTTTGTGATCAGGATCAACTACAAAATGCTTTGTCGCAACTGAAATCTTATTGGCTTTCCTTACGTTCAATAAAGATATCACCTGATACATAATAAATCTAGGAATCTGTACTAGAGATTGGTAAATCCGTGGGTCAGCTTTGCCATGAATTAAAGCAAGGACAAAAGAAAAGACGAACAACACAAAGGAAATGACCCATGATATAGCATACAGCTCGAAGCCCAAAATTAGATTAGCCAATAGACATACCAGCGAAGCCAGCAAGAACAAGAACAATGGCGGTCTTAACAGGACAATCCCAAATAAAAACATATTCTTACTTAGACCGGTGATTCCCGAGCCGGCAATTTGAAAGCCCAGTGAAAAGTACTTGAACCAGGTGTTAATCCATCTGCTCCTTTGATGAACCAGCTGTTCAGATTTTGATGTCTTCTCATCAAAAATTATTGCATGGCCGTTGAAAGCAATTCTATATCCATTTTTAACGAGCCAAGACTGTAGAACCTTATCAAATCCGGCACCGCTTACCTGGTTTTTTGTAAGAAATTCGCGATAAAGGTCAGCTTTAAATGCCATACCTGATCCCGCAAGCGTTGCTGAGGACCCCAGTTCAAACAAGACTTGACCATCATAAAAATGATAGTAGATGTCCCTGGCAGCATCTAGACAAGCTATTGTTCCTTTAAGGTTTTTAGCAGCCCTTAGTCCCTGTACAGCATCAAATCCCTTGTGGAAATCCGCATTCAGCTGATTAAAGTATTCTTTATGAAGTAAATTATCGCTATCAACGATGGTCACAACGTCGTGCTTACGACGGAAATTATTAAAAGCATATAAATGCGATCTGGTATTGCTGGAAAGAACTTCGGGTGGACTTAACAAGATAACACGTGGATCAGAAAAAGTTAGACCCTCCACATTACAATTGTCGGCAACGATGTAAATAAGATAGTTATGGTATGTTGAGGCTAAGATAGAATGTATTACACTTGGCAGCATACCAATTTCCCCGTAAGCTGTAACGATCACCGCATAGTCAATGCTGTTGGTATTTAAGCTTCTATTATCAGAGCTCTTTTTTGAAAAAATCCAGACCAAATAGAAGAAGAATGGAAGGATGAGGTTGTACCCAATACAAATCTGGAAAAATAGCCATATAATTTCGTAGAAGCTCATAAGCTTAGCTAGCTAGATACTTTATTGAATATCCATCCGCGGAAATAACCGGTTTCTTTAAGATAACCCAAATAACGTTTGTTTTTTTCGGTGATTACCTTGCCCGCCTCGAATACGGATACGGCATTTTGGCTAAACATTAACCATTCTTTTGCCTGGTTTGTATCGTCTAAGGCTGCAGTTTCAATAATGATCAAATCATAGAAAGACTTAGCCCAATCCAACTTAGACTTGATCTGCTCGAAGGAAGCAAGTTCCAGGATTGATACGTCTCCACCCCTGTTGCTTAAAACATCAATGGTACCTGCTTTGGTTTGAAAGTTAACGTTGTCTGCAGACACTAGAAAATCTTCCAAATAAAACTTTGCGGTGGATGCTTTGCTGATGGTTGGATTGCTAAAGTTGCCATCTATCAACAGGACCTTTTTGTTTGTCATCTTCCAGGCAAAAGAAAGGCTCAAGCTCAATAATGTCTTTCCCTCATGCTTATCCAAACTGGTGATAAGCAAGATTTTATCATCAAGTTGATTTTCTACTTCATGTCTGATGG
>JAQBOT010000309.1 GCA_028287885.1 Pedobacter sp. | reverse complement strand
AGGATGAGACAACCGCTAGGAATATCACCAATGCCTTGCAGCAGCAATTGAAATCCAGTGGTATAAAAAGCCTTGCATTCGTATCTTCTGTAAACCACCAAGGCCCTAGAATCCTCGATTAATCCCTAAAACCAACGTCATGAAGTTATACAGTACAAATAATAAAGATCTTCAAGTAGATTTTCAAACTGCCGTGTTCCAAAGCATGCCCCAGGATAAAGGCTTGTATATGCCGGATCATATTCCGGTACTGGATGAAGATTTCATCAAACATATCGATCAGTACTCTTTGCAAGAAATAGCCTTTAAGGTAGGTTCTGCTCTGATCGGCGATTCAATCCCAGCAGCAGACTTGAAAGCCATCATTGATGAGGCAATCAATTTCGAGGCGCCGGTTGTACAGGTGACCGAGAACACTTATGTATTGGAATTGTTCCATGGCCCATCACTGGCATTCAAAGATTTCGGCGCACGATTTATGAGCCGGGTTATGGCTTATTATCTAAGACCAGAAGAGAAGATGCTCGATGTTTTGGTCGCAACTTCCGGCGATACCGGTGCTGCGGTTGCACTCGGCTTTTTGGGCGTTCCAAATACGAGGGTAACTATACTCTTCCCTGCAGGTAAGGTGAGTAACATTCAGGAGCTTCAGCTCTGTACCAATGGGCAGAATATTCATGTTTTAGAAGTCGATGGTACCTTCGATGATTGCCAGCATTTGGTAAAGCAGGCTTTTGCGGATCAGGAGTTGAATGCAGAACTGCGACTGACTTCAGCCAACTCCATTAATATTTCCAGACTTATCCCCCAAAGTTTCTACTACTTCAATGCATATGCCCAAATGTTGCGTGAAGGGATTAAAGATGTCGTGTTTGCCGTGCCAAGTGGCAATTTCGGCAACCTTGCTGCGGGGCTGCTTGCTTATAAGATGGGACTTCCGGTACGAAAGTTCATTGCTGCAACAAATATCAATGATACCGTACCCCGGTTTTTAGAGACGGGTTTGTATGAGGCGAGACCCTCGGTCCAAACGCATGCAAATGCAATGGATGTTGGTGCACCAAGCAATTGGGTGAGGATTATGGATTTGTTTAATGGTGATAGGGAAGCTTTGATGGACCTAATGGAGGGCTACCGCTTTACTGATGCTGAAACCATTCAGGCTATTCATGAGCTTAGAGATAAATACAATTATATAGCCTGTCCACATACAGCCATTGCCTGGCTGGCTGCAGATGCCTATCAGAAACAAAATCCAGAAAAAGACTTCGCATCCGTGTTTTTGTCAACGGCCCATCCATGCAAATTCCCTGAGGCTATCCCGGCAGAGATCGCAGCTGAGATAAAAATCCCAGCACTTGTTGAAGAGCTAAAACACCGGACTAAACAATCCAGTGCTTTAGCAGTAAATTATGCGGCATTCAAGCAATATCTGCTTAATTACAATACCCAAACCTAAAAAATGGCCTCTGCAATCTTTCGTGTAGGTTCAGGATTACTCATGGTATAGAAATGAAGAACTGGTGCACCAATCTGCATCAGTTCTTTACACTGCTGTATCATCCATTCAATACCCAACTGCTTTACATCTTTCTCTGTCTTACAATCAGAGATCGCTTCGCTTAATGCCTCTGGCAGGTCGATATGAAATATCTTCGGTAAACTGATCAATTGTTTAGATGCCGTAATGGGCTTCAAGCCTGGAATGATCGGTACATTGATGTCGTTTTCTCTGCAAAGGCGCACGAAATCAATATACTTCTGATTGTCGAAGAACATCTGGGTAACAATAAATTCAGCGCCCATCTCAATCTTCCGCTTCAGGTATTTGAAATCTGTTTTCATGTTTGGCGCTTCAAAGTGCTTTTCAGGATAGCCCGCTACGCCGACGCAGAAATCTGTCTTAAAGGCAGCGTGGTCTTCATACATGTAACGACCGTTGTTCATCCCCACCACTTGATCGAGCAGATCTGTCGCATACGCATGGCCACCAGGTGTGGGAACAAAAGCCGCGTCATTTTGCCGTGCATCTCCCCTTAAAACAAGTACATTATCTATTCCTAAAAACTGAAGGTCTATAAGTGCATTTTCAGTTTCTTCCTTGGTAAAACCACCACAAATCAAATGTGGTACGGCGTCAACCTTATACCTGTTCATAATTGCTGCACAGATGGCTACCGTTCCCGGCCTTTTCCTGTATGATAACTTTTCAAGCAGTCCGCTGTCATGCTGCTTGTAGATGAAATCTTCCCTGTGGTAGGTTACATCAATAAACGGAGGATTAAACTCCATCAATGGGTCTATGGCACTGTAGATATCACAAATACTTTTTCCTTTGAGCGGAGGCAGCAACTCAAAAGAGAATAAGGTCTTTCCTGCAGCATTCGCAATGTGTTCGGTAATCTTCATTTATGCTTAATTCGTTAATGCATGTAAATTAATAGGCAAGGTTTGGCCCAAGCCAGCGTTCTGTATCTTCCAGCGTCATGTTTTTTCTTCCGGCATATTCCTCAACCTGGTCTTTTGTGATTTTACCAAGTCCGAAATACCTGGATTGTGGGTGTGCAAAATAAAATCCACTCACTGCTGCGGTTGGATACATCGCATAGCTTTCGGTCAGTTTAAGTCCGATCTGCTCTTCAGCATCCAATAACGCAAATAGGGTTTCTTTTTCTGTATGATCCGGACATGCAGGGTAGCCTGGTGCTGGGCGAATGCCTGCATACTGTTCTTTGATAAGCTCTTGATTACTTAGGTGTTCATCGGTTGCATAAGCCCAATATTTGGTACGGACCAGTTCGTGCAACTTTTCGGCGAACGCCTCTGCCAGGCGATCTGCAAGTGCTTTGGCCATGATGCTGTTGTAGTCGTCGTGGTCTTTCTCAAATTCTGCAACAAGCTCGTCGCAGCCAAGACCAGCAGTTAATGCGAAACCACCAAAGTAATCTTGTTTTCTAGATCCTTTTGCTGCGATAAAGTCCGACAAAGCGTAGTACGGCTCTCCGGCTACTTTCTCTGACTGTTGCCTCAAAGTATGAATCGTTACTTCTTTACCCTCTACATCAAGCTCAATGTCGTCGCCGTTGGCCTGTGCTGGCCAGAAACCAATTACAGCACTCGCTTTCAGTAACCTCTCGTCTACAATCTTTTTTAGTAGAACCTGAGCATCGTTGAAGAGCTTTTTTGCTTCGTCACCCACAAACTTGTCATCAAAGATCTTCGGGTAACTGCCCCTCAGCTCCCAGGTATGGAAGAATGGCGTCCAGTCGATATACGGAACCAAGTCTTCCAAAGGAAAGTCTTCAATCACCTTTTTGCCCAAGAATGTAGGTTTTGGCGCTACCTGATCCAGGTCGATCTGGAATTTATCTGCTCTCGCTTCTTCGATGCTCTTGTATCGTTTGTCTGATCTTTTATTTAAATGCGCTTCGCGTGCTTTGTTGTATTCTAAACGAATGTCTTCCACATAGGCTTGCTTGTTTTGTTCATTCAGCAAGGTGCTACATACGGTTACACTCCTGGAGGCATCCAGAACATGAATAACTGGACCCGAGTAGTTTGGTGCAACTTTTACAGCAGCATGTATTCTGGAAGTGGTTGCACCACCAATAATTAAGGGGATTGTAAATCCTTCACGTTCCATTTCTTTTGCAAAATGCACCATTTCATCAAGCGAAGGCGTAATTAAGCCACTTAGTCCGATGACATCCGCGTTTATTTCTCTTGCTTTTTTAATGATTTCTTGTGCAGGTACCATCACGCCCATATCTACGATTTCAAAGTTGTTACAAGCCAACACTACACCAACAATATTCTTTCCAATATCATGTACGTCGCCCTTAACCGTAGCCATCAGGATCTTTCCAGCCGATGAACTTGCTTTGCCATCCGGGTTGTCTAGTTTTTCCTGTTCAATGTAGGGCAGGAGGTAAGCAACTGCTTTTTTCATGACCCTGGCGGATTTAACGACTTGCGGGAGGAACATTTTTCCTGCACCGAATAGATCACCTACAATGTTCATCCCGTCCATCAACGGACCTTCAATCACCTGAATCGGCTTGTCGTATTTTTGCCGCGCCTCCTCAACGTCATCATCTAAGTATTCAATGATGCCTTTTACTAAGGCATGCGATAGCCGTTCTTCTACGGTACCCAATCTCCACTGCTCATCGCGAACAATCTCCTTGCCTTTACTTTTTATCGTGTCGGCAAATTCAACTAGTCGCTCCGTTGCGTCGTCACGCCGGTTAAAAAGCACATCTTCCACTCTTTCCAAAAGGGCTGGCGGAATCTCCTGGTAAACTTCCAGCATTCCAGCATTTACAATGCCCATATCTAGTCCGGCTTGGATTGCGTGATACAAAAATGCAGAGTGCATGGCTTCTCTTACCGTGTTGTTACCACGGAACGAGAAAGAGATATTTGATACACCGCCACTTACATGTGCATGTGGCAGGTTTTCTTTGATCCAGCGTGTCGCATTTATAAAGTCAACCGCATAGTTATTGTGTTCTTCAAGTCCGGTGGCCACCGTGAGGATGTTCGGGTCAAAAATGATGTCTGAGGGGTAAAAACCAACCTCATTCACCAATATGTCGTAAGAACGTTGGCAAATTTCTTTCCTGCGTTCAAGATTATCCGCCTGGCCGCGCTCATCAAAAGCCATAACCACTACGGCAGCACCATACTGCATGATCTTTGCCGCACTTTCCTTGAATTTCTCTTCGCCTTCTTTTAGGGATATGGAGTTTACAATTCCTTTTCCCTGTATGCATTTTAAACCAGCTTCAATGACGGTCCACTTGGAGGAGTCGACCATGATGGGCAGCTTTGAAATGTCCGGTTCCGAAGCAATGAGGTTTAGAAACTTGGTCATTGCCGCTTCTGAATCCAGCATACCCTCGTCCATATTCACATCGATGATCTGTGCACCACCTTCCACCTGCTGGCGCGCAACGGTCAGGGCAGCCTCGAAATCACCGCTCAAAATCAATTTCGAGAACTTCGGAGAGCCTGTTATGTTGGTCCGCTCACCAATATTAACAAAGATGCTTTCTGGTGTGATTGTAACTGGTTCCAGGCCGCTTAATCGTAAATGAGGCTCGACACTTATGATCTTACGTGGACTAATATTTTTTGCTTTACCGGCGATACATGCAATATGCTCAGGCGTGGTACCACAACATCCGCCAACAATATTTACATAGCCATGCTCAATAAAATCCTCAACCAGATGTGCTGTCTCGTGTGGCAATTCATCGTAAGCACCAAACTCATTGGGTAGTCCTGCATTTGGATAGGCTGAAATGTAACAATCGGCCTTTGCGGAAAGCTCTTCAATATGCGGTCGCATTTCTTTTGCACCAAGTGCACAGTTAAATCCCACACTCAGTGGATTTGCGTGACGCACAGAATTCAGGAAGGCTTCGACAGTCTGGCCCGATAATGTTCTTCCTGAAGCATCTGTAATGGTGCCGGAAATCATAATCTCCAGTTGACGTCCCAGCTGCTTTTCATATTTTTTTATGGCAACGATCGCGGCCTTTGCATTCAAGGTGTCAAAAATCGTTTCAATAAGCAAAACATCCGCACCACCATCAACCAGTCCGCGTACTTGTTCGGTGTACGCAGCTTCAAGTTCGTCGAAATAAACTGCCCGGTACCCAGGATCATTTACATCCGGCGACATACTAAGTGTGCGGTTGGTTGGCCCAATTGCACCGGCAACAAAGCAGCGGCGCTCGGGATGAGCAGCCATATATTCTGTAATTGTTTCTTTAGCAACCCTGGCACCTTCAAAGCTTAATTCATACGCCAGATCTTCCATCTGGTAATCCGCCATCGAAATGCGTTGGGTGCTAAAGGTATTTGTCTCGATGATGTCTGCACCTGCACTCAGGTATTCAAGGTGTATGGCTTTAATTACATCTGGTCGGGTGATGTTAAGCAAATCGTTATTGCCTTTTACATCGCAGGGGTGGTCTTTAAAACGTTCTCCCCTAAAGTCTTCTTCAGTCAGGTTATAACGCTGTATCATGGTACCCATGGCACCATCTATGACTAATATGCGTTTTTCAAGTTCTTCTCTAATGCTCATTTCTTTTCCTTGTTGCATATACCGCATACCAAAATCTGTGATTTTAGCATGTAACGCAGTACACTATAGGCTTATTCGAGATTCCGATTAAGGAGGTCGATTGTAACTTATCTGTCTAAAACATAAGTACATGTTTCAGTAGAATGTAGCACCTTGTAAGCACAGGTTGCTAAGACATCGCAGGGTCTAATCCCTCCGTCTTTCTCTATAAGCAGTACAAAAATGCAACAAAGAAAAATCAATTCCAAGAAAACTGGAATTAAAGCATATAATATTGCGTTAGCAGGTGTTATATGCCCCGGATTGGAATTATATTCTGTTTGAAGTTTATTTAATCTGCCGCAGGCATTCCTATTTCAGCCCATTCCTCTTTAGCAGGACCGTAAAATCCGACTACAGAAAGTCCGAGGATTCGCATAATGACGGTCATTTGTCCACGGTGATGTGTTTGATGAGCGATCAGCACGCGTAGCACTTTTCCTTTTTCCCAGTTTTCTCCATACATCTCCACCTTTTCAGTTAA
>JAQBOT010000275.1 GCA_028287885.1 Pedobacter sp. | reverse complement strand
TCTGGTCACCATCAAAATCCGCGTTAAAAGCCGTACAAACTAGAGGGTGCAACTGAATTGCTTTACCTTCAATTAATCTTGGCTGGAACGCCTGAATACCTAACCTGTGCAACGTAGGTGCACGGTTTAGTAATACCGGGTGTCCTTTCAATACGTTTTCAAGAATATCCCATACCAATGGATCTTTTCTATCAACAATTTTCTTTGCAGATTTAACAGTCTTAACGATTCCACGCTCAATCATCTTACGAATAATGAACGGTTTGAATAGCTCAGCTGCCATATCTTTGGGTAAACCACATTCGTGTAATTTAAGGTTTGGACCTACAACGATTACCGAACGAGCCGAGTAATCCACACGTTTACCTAGTAAGTTCTGACGGAAACGACCTTGTTTACCTTTCAAGATATCAGAAAGAGATTTCAAAGCACGGTTACCTTCAGTTTTTACCGCATTTACCTTACGTGAGTTATCAAATAACGAATCAACCGCCTCCTGTAACATACGTTTTTCGTTACGTAAAATTACTTCTGGCGCTTTGATCTCGATCAAACGCTTTAAACGGTTGTTACGGATAATTACACGACGATATAGGTCATTTAAATCTGAAGTCGCAAAGCGACCACCTTCTAAAGGAACCAAAGGACGCAATTCCGGTGGAATAACAGGAACAATCTTGATGATCATCCATTCTGGATTATTCTCAATGCGTGTTCTTGCACCACGGAAAGCTTCAACAACCTGTAAACGCTTCAAAGCTTCGTTTTTACGTTGCTGAGAGGTTTCGTTTGCTGCCTGGTGACGTAGATTGTAAGATAAAGAATCTAAATCAATTCTTTTCAATAAGTCTTCTAATGCTTCAGCACCCATTTTGGCGATGAATTTATTAGGGTCTTTATCATCAAGATATTGATTCTCTTTAGGTAATTTATCTAAGATATCAAGGTATTCTTCTTCAGTTAAGAAATCCATGTGCTGAATTCCTTCTTCTGCCATAAATCCTGGTTGAATAACTACATAACGCTCGTAGTATATAATCAAGTCCAGTCTTTTTGTTGGAAGACCCAATAAATAACCAATTTTGTTAGGCAATGAACGGAAATACCAGATATGCGCAACAGGAACCACCAAGTTGATGTGTCCCATACGCTCTCTACGCACCTTCTTTTCAGTTACCTCAACACCACAACGGTCACAAACAATACCTTTATAACGGATACGCTTGTACTTACCGCAATGACATTCGTAATCTTTTACCGGACCAAAAATACGCTCACAGAACAAACCGTCACGCTCAGGTTTGTAAGTACGGTAGTTAATCGTCTCCGGCTTTAACACCTCACCACTAGAACGCTCCAAAATAGCCTCAGGCGAAGCCAGACTAATGGTGATCGAGGTGAAATTGCTTTTTAATTTATTATCCTTTTTGTAAGACATAGCTTTTTTGAGTTTTAAGTGATAAGTTTAAAACGGTACGCCATTCAGGCGTACCGCTCTTTACTTAAAACTTTTAGTCTAACGTAATATCTAAACCTAATCCACGTAACTCATGTACCAATACATTAAATGATTCTGGTACACCAGGTGTAGGGAGGTTCTCTCCTTTTACAATGGCTTCATAGGTTTTTGCTCTACCGATTACATCATCAGATTTTACGGTTAAGATTTCTTGAAGGATATTGGCAGCACCGAATGCCTCCAATGCCCAAACCTCCATCTCACCAAAACGCTGACCACCAAATTGAGCTTTACCACCCAATGGCTGTTGTGTAATCAATGAGTATGGTCCGATTGAACGGGCGTGCATCTTATCATCAACCATGTGACCCAGTTTCAGCATATAAATAATACCTACTGTAGTCGGTTGGTCAAAACGCTCACCTGTTAAACCATTATACAAGTATGTTCTACCTGATTTTGGTACACCTGCTTTAGCGATCCACTCTTCAACTTCATCAAGCTTAGCACCATCGAAAATAGGAGTCGCAAATTTAACACCCAATTCTTTACCTGCCCAAGCCAATACAGTTTCATAGATCTGACCCAAGTTCATACGTGAAGGCACACCCAATGGGTTTAACACGATATCAACTGGTGTTCCATCTTCAAGGAACGGCATATCTTCATCACGAACGATACGGGCAACAATACCCTTATTACCGTGACGACCTGCCATCTTATCACCTACTTTTAATTTACGTTTCTTAGCTACATAAACTTTCGCCATTTGTACAATACCTGAAGGCAATTCATCACCAACACTGATGGCAAATTTATCACGTTTGTACGCACCAAGTTCTTCATTTACACGAATACCATAGTTATGGATAAGCAATTTGATCTGGTCATTCTTGTCTTCATCAGTTGTCCATTTGTATGGATTGATGTGCGCAAATTCAAGATCAGCTAAACTTTTCTGCGTAAACTTAGCTCCTTTAGGGAACAGCAATTCCTTATAAACGTTAAACACACCTTGTGATGTTTTACCGTTTACAATTTGGAACAGTTTATCTACAAGCTCATTTTTCAAGTTTGTAGTAGCCAGATTGTATCTCTTATCTAATTTCTCAATTGCTGATTTTTCCTCAGCTTTTGTAGTTTTCTTAGCTCTTGAGAACAATTTAGTATCAATAACAACACCTTTAATTGATGGAGGTGTTTTCAGAGATGCATCTTTCACATCACCTGCTTTATCTCCAAAAATCGCACGAAGTAGTTTCTCTTCCGGAGAAGGATCAGACTCACCTTTTGGTGTAATTTTACCAATAAGGATATCGCCTTCTTTAACTTCAGCACCGATGCGAATGATACCATTTTCATCTAAATCTCTGGTCGCTTCTTCAGACACGTTAGGGATATCTGGAGTTAACTCCTCTTCACCACGTTTTGTATCACGAACTTCAAGTTCAAATTCTTCAATGTGTAAAGAGGTAAAGATATCGTCTCTAACAATACGCTCGTTAATAACAATCGCATCCTCAAAGTTATATCCTTGCCAAGGCATGAAAGCAACTTTCAAGTTTCTTCCTAATGCCAGCTCACCATTTTCAGTAGCATAACCTTCACAAAGTACCTGTCCTTTTACAACTTTCTGACCTTTCTTAACGATTGGCTTTAAGTTAATACAAGTATTCTGGTTGGTTTTTTTGAACTTGATTAATCTATATGTTTTGCTATCACCTTCAAAAGATACCAAACGATCTGCATCGTTTCTGATATACTTAATTGTGATTTCATTGGCATCAACGTATTCAACAACACCGTCACCTTCTGCGTTGATCAAAGTTCTTGAGTCACGAGCAACGCGGCCTTCCAAACCTGTACCTACAATCGGTGCCTCAGGACGTAACAATGGTACGGCCTGACGTTGCATGTTGGATCCCATCAAAGCCCTGTTCGCATCATCATGCTCTAAGAACGGAATCAAAGAAGCCGCAATAGAAGTAATCTGATTCGGAGCAACGTCCATTAAGTCTAATTTCTCAGGCTCAATAACCGGGAAGTCACCTTCGTAACGTGCTTTAACACGTGCCGTAGTAAAGTTACCTTTCTCATCGTATTCTGCATTTGCTTGCGCGATGGTTTTTCCATCCTCATCTTCAGCAGAAAGATAAATAACAGGCTCATCAACTGAAACTACACCGTCAACAACTTTCTTGTATGGAGTTTCAATGAAACCTAAGTTATTGATTTTTGCGTGAACACACAATGATGAAATCAAACCAATGTTTGGTCCCTCTGGGGTCTCAATTGTACATAAACGGCCGTAGTGAGTGTAGTGAACGTCACGCACCTCAAAACCTGCACGCTCACGGGATAAACCACCTGGGCCTAAGGCTGACAAACGACGTTTGTGCGTAATCTCGGCCAATGGATTGGTTTGATCCATAAATTGTGACAACTGGTTCGTACCAAAGAATGAGTTAATAACCGACGATAAAGTACGGGCATTAATCAAATCTGTTGGCGTAAACACCTCATTATCGCGGATGTTCATACGTTCACGGATAGTACGTGCCATACGAGCTAAACCAACACCAAATTGAGCGTACAATTGCTCACCTACTGTACGAACACGACGGTTCGACAAGTGATCAATATCATCCACTTCTTCTTTAGAGTTGATCAATTTGATAAGATATTTAACAATCGCAATAATATCTGCTTTTGTTAACACCTTCACGTGATCCGGGGTATCCATTTTCAACTTACGGTTGATGCGGTAACGACCAACATCTCCCAAGTCATAACGTTTATCTGAGAAGAACAAACGCTCAATGATACCTCTTGCAGTTTCCTCATCAGGTGGTTCTGCGTTACGCAAAGCACGATAGATGTTTTCAACAGCTTCCTTCTCAGAGTTGGAAGTATCTTTTTGTAAAGTATTATATATAATGGTATAATCCGCCTGACTAGCGCCGTCTTCTTTTGACAAGATGATCGTTTTTACGCCAGCATCGATGATCATATCTATGTGCTCATCTTCTAAAACAGTATCCCTGTCTAAGATAACTTCGTTACGATCTATAGAAACTACCTCACCGGTATCTTCATCAACAAAATCTTCAACCCATTTTCTTAAAACCCTTGCAGCAAGTTTACGTCCGATGTATTTCTTCAAACCAGATTTACTAACTTTTACTTCGTCAGCAAGATCAAACAGTTCTAAGATGTCTTTATCCGAGTCATAACCAATTGCACGCAATAATGTGGTAACCGGGAATTTTTTCTTACGATCGATATACGCATACATGACGTTGTTTACGTCAGTAGCAAATTCGATCCAAGATCCTTTAAAAGGAATTACACGGGCAGAATAAAGCTTGGTTCCGTTGGTGTGACGGCTTTGGCCGAAGAACACACCTGGAGACCTGTGTAATTGAGAAACAATTACACGCTCTGCGCCGTTAATCACGAATGTACCTTTAGGAGTCATATAAGGAATAGTTCCCAAATACACATCCTGGATAATGGTCTCAAAATCTTCGTGCTCCGCGTCATTACAAGAAAGCTTTAATTTCGCTTTCAACGGAACACTATAAGTCAACCCACGATCAATACACTCAGGTATGTCGTAACGAGGTGGGTCAATAAAATAATCAAGAAATTCTAAAACGAAGATGTTTCTTGAATCTGTGATTGGAAAGTTCTCAGCAAAAACCTTAAACAAGCCTTCAGTGTGACGGTTGTCTGATGTGGTTTCTATCTGAAAAAATTCTCTGAATGATTGCAACTGCACATCTAGAAAATCAGGATAATCTATAATATGCTTACTACGTGCAAAATTTACTCTTTGGTCGACTTTATTTGCCAATGGACTAAAGTTAATTTACTTTAAGAATAAACTATTTGTTTGGTTTTCCGCTATACATTTTCATCAACCAAGCCAAATGAAAAGTTTATAAACAGGTATAGACTCCGACTATACAGTCGGAGTCTATGGATAAAGTTGCTATTGAGTTAAGTTATTACTTAACTTCAACTACAGCTCCAGCTTCTTCTAATTGTTTTTTCAAAGCTTCAGCTTCGTCTTTAGAAACACCAGTTTTCAATTCTTTAGGTGCACCGTCAACTAAGTCTTTAGCCTCTTTCAAACCTAAACCAGTTAAGTCTTTTACCAATTTAACAACTGCTAATTTAGCACCACCAGCTTCTTTCAATATTACATCAAAAGTAGTTTTTTCTTCAGCTACAGGAGCAGCATCAGAAGCAGGGCCAGCAACAGCAACTGCAGCAGCAGCTGGTTCAATACCATACTCGTCTTTCAAGATTTGAGCTAATTCGTTAACTTCTTTAACTGTTAAGTTTACCAATTGCTCAGCAAACGCTTTTAAATCTGCCATTTTTATAGATTTTAAAATTTTTACGTAAAATAATTATATTAAATATGAACTTTTAAGGTGTTCTTAACCTTCTCTTTCTTGAAGAGTTTTAACAATTCCTGCAATAATGCCACCGCCTGATTGTAATGCTGAAATAACATTTTTAGCAGGTGACTGTAATAATCCAATAATGCCTCCGATAAGTTCTTCTCTTGATTTCAAGTTAACCAATGCATCAAGGTTATCATCACCAACATATATTGAAGAATCAATATAAGCTGCTTTTAATACCGGCTTATCAGTTCCTTTTCTTAAGGCTTTGATCAGCTTAGCTGGTGCATTACCTACTGTAGAGAACAACAAAGCCGATTGACCTTTTAACGCCGGATAGATTTCAGATGAATCGCCTTCTAATCCTTCAATCGCTTTTCTGATTAATGAATTTTTAGCAACTTGCATCTCGATTCCTGTCTCAAAGCATTTGCGACGGATATTATTCACTTTTGCAACAGATAAGCTAGATGTATCAGCAATATAAAAATTGCCAAACTCCTGCATTTTCTCTTGAAGAGCTAAAACTAGTTCGTGTTTTTCTTCTCTGTTCATAATTAGATCCCCGCTACTGATTTAGTTTCAATTGCAATTCCAGGACTCATAGTAGAAGAAACATGAATGCTCTTAAAATAAGTTCCTTTTGCAGATGATGGTTTTAGCTTTGAAATTACCTGAAGTACTTCCATTGCGTTTTCATATATCTTTTCTGCTGGAAATGATGCTTTTCCTATTGAAGCGTGTATGATACCAGTTTTGTCAACCTTAAAATCAATCTTACCTGCTTTAACCTCATTAACTGCTTTACCAACATCGTTGGTTACAGTACCTGATTTTGGGTTTGGCATAAGGTTACGTGGACCTAAAACGCGGCCCAGCTTACCTACTTTTGCCATACACGCAGGAGTAGTGATAATAATGTCAACATCTGTCCATCCACCTTCAATCTTGGCTACATATTCGTCTAAACCTACGAAATCTGCTCCTGCCGCTTTAGCTTCTTCTTCCTTATCAGGATTACAAAGAACTAACACACGAACAGTTTTACCTGTACCGTGCGGTAAAGTCGCAATACCACGTACCATTTGATTGGCTTTACGTGGGTCTACACCTAATGCTACGTCGATATCAACCGAAGCATCAAATTTAGTTGTAGTGATTTCTTTAACCAGTGCAGCCGCATCCTGTAAAGAATACGTCTTACCAGCCTCTAGTTTAGCATGTGCCTTTTTTTGATTTTTTGTTAATTTAGCCACTGTTGTAAACTGTTTATTGTTAATTAATTTGTCCAGGGTGCATCACCGCTAACGGTAATTCCCATACTGCGTGCTGTACCTGCAACCATACTCATTGCAGATTCGATAGTAAATGCATTTAAATCTGTCATCTTATCTTCAGCAATCGACTTAACCTGATCCCAAGTCACCGAACCAACTTTCTTACGGTTGGGCTCAGCAGAACCACTCGTTAATTTAGTCGCATCCTTTAACTGGATAGCAACCGGAGGGGTTTTGATGATAAATTCGAAAGACTTGTCAGCATAAACAGTAATTACAACTGGTAATACTTTACCTGGCTTATCTTGGGTACGCGCATTGAATTGCTTGCAAAATTCCATGATGTTCACCCCTTTAGCACCTAACGCAGGTCCTACCGGTGGCGAAGGATTTGCAGCTCCACCCTTGATTTGTAATTTAACAAGTGCACTGACTTCTTTTGCCATTTTCTGTTTTGTTAATTTGTAATACTCAATGTTATAATGTTGGAAGCAGTAACATTTAAGATTTTTATATAATGATCAGTTGCCTGATTATTCTTTCTCTACCTGCATGTAGTTAAGTTCCAGAGGAGTCTTACGACCGAAGATCTTAACCATAACTTTTAGTTTCTTTTTCTCTTCGTTAACTTCTTCAATAACGCCTGTAAACCCATTGAATGGGCCATCCATTACTTTGATGTTTTCACCAACAAAGAAAGCAACGTTCATCATTTCGCTTTGTTGTGACATCTCGTCAACTTTACCTAAAATTCGGTTAACTTCTGCCTGACGCATTGGAACCGGATTCCCACCCTTATCGCCTAGAAATCCAATAACACTGTTCACACCTTTAATAATGTGTTCAAGTTCACCGTCAAGATTGGCTTCAATTAAAACGTATCCAGGATAAAAGTTACGCTCTTTAGCAATTTTCTTACCTTCCTTCATTTGGTAGTACTTTTCCATCGGGATTAGTACCTGCGGAACTAAGTGAGAAAAACCTAAACGACTAATTTCAGAATCGATGTATTGTTTTACCTTTTTCTCTTTTCCACTAACAGCCCTAACTACATACCATTTTAACTGATCGTCCATTTAGCTATATAATATTAAAGTGATTTATAAAATGTATCAAGCACAAAAGTCGAGCCCTTATCCATTGCAAAGATTACGATTGCAATTATCAATGAAGCTACCAACACCAACACTGCAGAATTTTGCAATTCCCCCCATGTCGGCCAGGTAACCTTCTGGGTCATTTCTTCATACGATTCTTTTACAAACTGAACTACCTTAGCCATATTCTCTTATTTGCACGGGAACAAGGATTCGAACCCTGATCAAAGGTTTTGGAGACCTCTATTCTACCGTTGAACTATTCCCGTATTGTTATTATAAAAGAACTTAGTACTCAGCTGGCTATTATGTGCCGTACTGAGTACTAAGCTTTATTGTTATCAGATATTAACCTGATACTATTTTAAAATTTCAGTTACCTGACCAGCTCCTACAGTTCTACCACCTTCACGGATAGCGAAACGAAGACCTTTTTCCATTGCGATTGCGTTGATCAATTTAACTGTGATCGTAACGTTATCACCTGGCATAACCATTTCAGTTCCTTCAGCTAGTGAAATCTCACCAGTAACGTCTGTGGTACGGAAATAGAATTGCGGACGGTATTTGTTAAAGAATGGAGTGTGACGTCCACCTTCTGCTTTTGACAATACATAGATCTCAGCGTTGAAATCAGTGTGAGGTGTTACTGAACCTGGTTTGCAGATAACCATACCACGACGGATATCAGTTTTCTCAATACCACGTAACAATAGACCTACGTTATCACCTGCTTCACCATAATCAAGGATCTTACGGAACATCTCAACACCTGTAACAGTTGATTTAAGATTTTCAGCACCCATACCTAAGATCTCAACTGGATCTCCAGAGTTGATTACACCACGCTCAATACGACCAGTTGCAACAGTACCACGACCAGTGATCGAGAATACATCTTCAACAGGCATTAAGAATGGAAGCTCAGTTAAACGTGGAGGAATTGGAATGTAGCTATCTACAGCATCCATTAGTTCCATAATTTTACCAACCCATTTTGGATCTCCGTTCAAACCACCCAATGCAGAACCTTGGATAACAGGAATGTCATCACCAGGGAAATCATAGAATGATAATAATTCACGAACTTCCATCTCTACTAATTCAAGCAATTCAGGATCATCAACCATATCCACTTTATTCATGAATACAACCAATGAAGGAACACCTACCTGACGAGCCAATAGAATGTGCTCACGAGTTTGTGGCATTGGACCATCTGTAGCAGCTACTACGATGATAGCTCCATCCATTTGTGCAGCACCAGTAACCATGTTCTTCACGTAATCCGCGTGACCTGGACAGTCAACGTGAGCATAGTGACGAAGGGCTGTTGAATACTCAACATGTGCAGTGTTAATAGTGATACCTCTTTCTTTTTCCTCTGGTGCAGAGTCAATTGATTCAAATGAACGCGCCTCAGATAAACCAGCATCAGATAACACTTTAGTGATCGCTGCTGTTAAAGTTGTTTTACCGTGGTCAACGTGACCGATGGTGCCGATGTTTAAGTGCGGCTTGCTGCGGTCAAACTTTTCTTTTGCCATGTTTTTATACTTATTAGTAGGTTAACTTTTTTTTTATTTATTATATTGTTTTGATACAATTTCAATACAGAAAACCTTGTCCTTCTGTGTATTCTTACAGATTAACAAAGTCTCTATGTTTTTTATCCTGAGCCAAAGATGGGACTTGAACCCACGACCTCTTCCTTACCAAGGAAGTGCTCTACCGCTGAGCTACTTCGGCTTTTAACATATGCCCTGCCGACAGCCCACCTTTAATTCATAAGAGCGGAAGACGAGGTTCGAACTCGCGACCTATAGCTTGGAAGGCTATCGCTCTACCAACTGAGCTACTTCCGCTTCTTTATTGTGGTGGGGGGAGAAGGATTCGAACCTTCGAAGTCTCGCGACAACAGAGTTACAGTCTGTCCCATTTGGCCACTCTGGTATCCCCCCGTATTGAGCCTCCTATCGGGATCGAACCAATGACCTACTGATTACAAGTCAGTTGCTCTACCAGCTGAGCTAAGGAGGCTAATACAATACTTTCACAGAACATCCCAGTTCTTTAAGGGTAACCCCTGTTCCGAATTGGAATGCAAATCTACAAGAATAATCCAAGCAACCAAAATTATTTACAAAAAAAAACAGGCGAAAACCGCTTCGCCTGCTCCCTTTTCTATGTACTCGATTTTAGTGTATTAGTAATCAGCAACTTCATTGGAAATTGAAATCGCTTTTTGATCAGATATTTTTGCACGACTTTTATCTTTATGCTTTGTAATTTGCTTAATCAATGATTCAATACATAAATCCGTCGCTTCTTCAAATGTCTTACATTGTTCTTTCACAAACATTGTACCCCCAGGAACAACCAGTTTAATCTCGCTGATCTTGTTCGCTTCGTCATCCACGTTTTCTAACTTGAGGTAAACCTCGCCACTGATAATCTGGTCAAAATACTGGTCCAGCTTACCTACTTTTCTTTCAATAAATTCTAATAATTTAACATCTGCACTGAAATGGATCGATTGAACTGTAATTTTCATTTTTCCTCCTTTTTTATGCCTTTGGATGGGCTTGTTTATAAATAGTCTTTAATGTTTCAATGGAATTGTGCGTATAAACCTGCGTTGCGGCCAAACTTGCATGGCCCAGCAACTCCTTTATAGCATTCAAATCTGCTCCCCGGTTTAACAAACTGGTCGCGTAAGAATGCCTTAAGACATGCGGACTCAGCTTCTCTTGTGTGGAAACCATAGACAAATAACGTTTAACTGTCGTGTAAACGAAATTAGCGTTTAGTTTATTTCCTTTATCCGTAACGATCAAAGTCTCGACTTTGTTGTGAAAGTTTTGTTTTGACTTTTCCAGTAGGTAGCTTTCAACCTGCAAGACAAGGGGTTTTGTCATCGGAACAATTCGTTCTTTGTTCCCCTTTCCAAGCACCTTAAGGGTGTTCGCATAAATGTCTATGTCGCTTTCCTTCAGTCCAATAAGTTCAGAAAGCCTGATCCCCGTACCAAATAGCGTTTCAATAATCAGTCGGTCCCGCATGGATCCAAAACTATCCGAAAATATTTCTTCAGAATCCAAAAGCGAATCCATTTTTTGCTCATCAACAAATACCGGCAGCCGTTTAGGTGCTTTCGGGGCCTTGATGAGATTCATCGGACTTGAGTCAATGATTTGCTGCCTGCATAGGTATTTGTAAAAGCTACGCAGGGTAGAGAGCTTCCGGCCAATAGAACTGGCGCCGACATCCCCTTCCATCAGATGTGCAATATAATCGCGAACATGAATGTACTTAGCCGCAGCCAGATCCAGCTCGTAAGTGACAGACATAAAGTCCTGAAACTGCAGCAAATCCGTAGTATACGCAAGCAAGGTATGTTTTGAATACCTTTTCTCCTGGCCTATGTATTTTAAAAAGGGATCAATTAACATGAAAAATCAATATAACCGTTCATAAGTAAAGATACAAATGTTAAATGCAACAATGCGGGTACCTCGATAGATACTGCAAAAATATTGGGCAAAAAAAATGCGCAGCTGAAAGTTTCAGCTGCGCAAATATGATGACTATACGGAAATTAAATCGTTCCTTCTAGTTGCATGTTTTGTTTGTAAATTGCATGTCTAACTAACATACGACGAGATACAGATTTTTTCTCGTATGCCTGGCGACTACGCAGTTCTCTCAAAACTCCAGTTTTTTCAAACTTCTTTTTGAAACGTTTAAGCGCTTTATCTAATGATTCGCCGTCTTTAATATTAATGATGATCATAACGTTAAAATACCTCCTCTCGTTGTTTTTAGGACTGCAAAGGTAGCACTTAAATCGGATTTAAGTCACTACCTACTGAAATATTCTGAATATTAATAAGATATATATCTATTAGCATCCAGACCTGTACTAAAACAAGCCAATTACATTTACCTTAGCATGCTCCCCAGACTAAAATTAACAACTCAAATTGGGGTAAGTTCTTGCTATAATTTAAATTATGCAGCCCTAAACAATTTGAAATTGCCGAAACAGTACTGATGCGAACTGTTGCCGCAGCCATCATCGGCAAGGGATTCATGATCAATTGTCTATATCAAACTAAGGTCTAATTGTACGAGTAGCTTTCCTGGCTGAATCTACCGCAGGTAAACGCTTTCCAGTCTTCTTAGTTTTCACTGCCGGTCTTTCAACCTTCTTTACCGTAGCTGAAGTCTTCACCTCTTTTTTCTGACCTTTGATATAACCGGGTGTCATTCTGGCCGGTATCTTGGCTTTTTGCTTCTGCTCTACCAGGGACATTCCACATTTCGGACATACACCTGCTTTACTGCTTTTTACTTCCGGATGCATGCTACAGACAAACGTGGTTTGCTGCTGGTGCGATGTAGTGTCTTGCGAAATAGGACTTGCAAACGCGCCACCATAAAACAATAAAAATATACCGAGTACAATTAAAAACTTCTTCATATCTCAAAGTTACTTTAACGAACAGGTTTTTACAGGATTTGGCAAAAAACATACATTACTACAACAAAGAGAGTATCAACCTGGAAGAGATAAACAAACGACCAGTAGCAATTTAAATCTGGAGCAAAAAAAATCCGATGTTCTGAGAACACCGGACGTTAAATTATATTTGGTTAGAATATTCGAATTTGTAGTAATTTAAAAGTTAAGCATTTAATATCTCTCTTGCAATAACTATTTTTTGGATTTCTGAAGTACCTTCTCCTATTGTACACAATTTGCTGTCGCGGTAGAACTTCTCAACCGGGAAGTCCTTGGTATACCCATATCCACCAAAGATCTGAACGGCTTCCGTACTTGCCTTCACCGCGACTTCAGACGCAAAGTATTTCGCCATGGCGGATTCTTTCGTCATTTTTAAACCCTTATTCTTCATGTCTGCCGCTTGTCTTATCAAGAGCTCAGCTGCTTCGATCTCAGTAGCCATATCAGCAAGCTTAAAGCTAATGCCCTGGAAACTCGCAATCGGTTGCCCAAACTGCTGCCTTTCCTTTGCATAGGCCAAGGCAGCCTCATAAGCACCTTTGGCAATACCCAAAGACAAGGCTGCAATAGAGATCCGTCCGCCGTCCAATACTTTCATTGCCTGTTTGAAACCCTCACCTACGGTACCCAAAAGATTTTCTTTTGGTACACGGCAGTTGTCAAACACCATCTCAGTTGTTTCAGAGGCCCGCATTCCGAGTTTATTTTCTTTCTTCCCTGCGGTAAAGCCAGGTGTACCCCGTTCTACAACAATGGCCGAAATGCCTTTTGAGTCTCCAATTTCACCAGTCCGAATCATTACCACGGCTACATCACCGCTTTTTCCATGCGTTATCCAGTTCTTTGAACCATTAAGCACATAGTGGTCGCCATCAAGAACAGCTGTGGTTGCCATTCTAAGTGCATCAGAACCGGTATTCGCTTCTGTCAAGCCCCATGCACCTAACCATTCGGCTGTGGCAAGTTTAGGTAACCATTTTAGCTTCTGCTCTTCGCTCCCGAATGCCAGAATATGACCTGTACACAAAGAGTTGTGTGCAGCAACAGATAAGCCAATGGAACCACACACTTTAGCAACTTCAACAATAACATCTACATACTCCTGATACCCGAATCCAGATCCTCCATATGATTCTGGAACAAGCACGCCCATCAATCCCAGGTCGCCAAGTTTTTTGAAAACTTCAACCGGAAAGATTTGTGCTTCGTCCCATTCCATTACATGTGGGCGGATGTTCTTCTCTGCAAAATCCTTCACCATTCCGCGTACCATCTGCTGGTTCTCGGATACTGAAAAGTTAAAGCCTATTGCTTCGTCCATCGTTGTATGCATCGTTTTTTATTTGGTTGGGCACAATGATAATAATTTTTATTACTTGTACAGACAACCAAATATTTGCTTTATAACAGAATGAAATGGTTTTTAGTTCATTTTATCTATTGACTTGAAATCAAACACACAAACCAATTGAAAAAAACTCAAAAAAAATCTTACTCCTATTACTGGTAGGAAGCCAGTGTAAACGTATTTGAGCTAAACGGCTTTAGTCGCTCTTTCCCGTGTAAGAAGTCAAGACCGATGATAAATGAAAAAGCGACAACTTCTGCATCCAACTGAAGAACCAGTTTCGAGGCAGCGATTACCGTTCCACCGGTTGCCAGCAGATCGTCGTGGATCAATATTTTTTGACCAGCTAACAAGGCATCTTCATGCAACTCCAACGTCGAGTTTCCGTATTCAAGTTCATACTTTTGCTGAATGGTCTTAGAGGGAAGTTTACCTGCTTTACGGATTGGCACAAATGGTACTTTTAGCGCCTGAGCCAAGAGCATCCCAAAGAGAAAGCCCCTGCTCTCAATACCTGCAACTACATCGATATGAATACCGGCTAACTGTTCGGCAAGCGCTTTGGTGATTTCTGCACATAGCTCAGCATCTTTTAATATTGGGGTAATGTCTTTGAAAACGATTCCTAGCTTTGGAAAATCAGCCACGTCCCGTACACTTAATTTTATTGCAGACTCAATCATATCTAAAAGGAAAGATAAGGCGCAAGTTTGTCGACCGTTTCAGCAGGCAAGTTTGCAACCTTTTTTAAGTCAGCAAAACTAGTGTATTTTCCGTGTTGTTTCCTATACTGAATGATGGCATTTACCTGCTTATACTTTAGATAAGGATGATTTTTCAAGTCCTCAAATTCCGCAGTATTGATGTTAATCTGTCGCAACTCCAGGCTGCTTAACTTCAGCTGTCCCTTTATTTCCTCAAATTTCGAGGAATCCAAGCCGTAAACCTCAAGCAGTTGTACCAAGGTGTTAAAGCCACCAAGTCGATCCCTGTAATTTGCAATACGTTTGGCGAAGGCTGGTCCTACACCACGGATCTCCTCCAATTGGATCGTATCTGCTGTATTAACATCGTATATCATCAAGCTTTTTTGAGGACGCTTTGTGTAGCTTGAAATATGCTTCAGCACCTCTGCGGCCTTAATCTTAATAAATGGCTCCAGACGCGCATACAACGCCGGATTAATCGTATACATCTTTTTCAGGTCCTCTTTCTTAGAGAATTTACCCCCTTTGTTAATATAGTTGATTACAGATTGCCCTTGCTTTAAGGATAAACCCAGCTTTTGCCAGCCTTGAAGATCTAAGTTGTTCGGATCAAATTCGAATGGCTCAGATTCCACCTTCCGCTTACCCGGCTTACCTGCAAACGTTCGCGCTCGCTTTTGTGCACGTTCCATCCATTCTAGTTTTCTTATATCCGCCTGAACCACAATACCGTCCTCTTCCCTATTGAACCAACTAAAGGTTTGTGGTAACAAGGCAACAATGATGATTACTGCGAATAATACAAGCAGCCCGTTGAACTCTCCTTTATTGAAGTCAAAATAAGTGTTGAGCCATTTTCTCATGCAGCAACTAATCTAAAACGGATATTTAGAAATATATATGTTAATTTTGAAATTGCTTACCACAGACTTACAACATGAAAATCATTACCACCCAAGAATTTGCGAAGGCTACGAAAATCGATAAGTTAGGCGTACCGGGATTAGCAGCTTTACTTATGGAGGTCATGAAACTTAATGACATCAACAAAGTCTTCTCGCAGAATCAACATTTCAATGGTTTGGAGTTTGTAGATAAAATACTGGAAACGATAGGTGTAAGTATAGATTTTGACGAGGAAGACCTGAAGAACATTCCGAAAACCGGTGCTTTTATCGCCATCGCGAATCACCCCTATGGTGGTGTCGAAGGCTTGGCCCTCGTGAAGCTTTTATGTACCGTGCGCCCGGAATCCAAAGTGATGGTCAACTTTATACTAAAGCTAATCCCAAACTTGAGCGAATTCTTTGTCGCCGTCAACCCTTTCGAGAATGTTCAGCATTCTTCAAGTATAAGCGGCATCAAAACAACTTTCGACCTTTTAAAGAGTGGAACACCTATTGGTATTTTTCCAGCAGGTGAAGTATCTACCTTCTCGCTAGACAAACAGGAAATTACAGATCGTTTGTGGCACCCCGTTGTAGGTAAACTTATTGCTCGGGCAAAACTTCCTGTTGTCCCAATCTACTTTCATGGCAATAATGGTGTACTATTCAATATACTAAGCTTCATTCATCCTACCCTTCGTACAGCAAAGCTGCCCTCAGAATTCCTGAACAAGCAGGGCTTAAAAATGAAAGTTCGTATCGGTAAGCCAATTAATATTGAAGAGATTTCCTATAAAAATAACACCAACAAACTGTTAGACTTCCTTCGTGCCAGAACCTATGCACTGGGTACCAGCCTGGAAGAAGAAAAGAAATTGTTCAATCCCATAAATCTCTTTAAGATCAACAAAACACCTAAGGAGATTATATCCGAAACCCCCAGGGAAGCTATTGTTGATGAAATCGCTCAGCTCGAAAGCTTCAAGATCTGGACAGAAAAAAATTACGACGTTTATATTGCGCCAACGGCCAACATTCCCAATATACTAAGAGAGATCGGCCGCTTACGCGAGATCACCTTTCGCGAAGTTGGCGAGGGCACAAACAAGAAAATTGACCTGGACAACTATGATATTTATTATCATCACTTGTTTATCTGGGATAATGAGCTCCAAAATATTGTTGGTGCCTACCGCATTGGTAAGGGCGACCAGATTTTAGACACCATGGGCCGCCGTGGATTTTACCTATCTGAGTTGTTTAAGATCAAGGAACCTTTTTACCCGATACTAAGAAAGGGCATAGAGCTCGGCCGTTCTTGGGTTCGAAAGGAATACCAGCAAAAACCTCTTCCGCTATACCTCTTATGGAAAGGGATCTTGAAATATTTGCTAGACAATCCGCAGTACCGCTACATGTTCGGCCCTGTAAGCATCAGCAACAACTTCTCACAGTTCTCTAAATCCTTGATGGTTGATTTCATCAGCAGGAACCACTTCGACTATGAGCTCGCTCAGTTTATAAAACCAAAAAACCGGTTCAAAGCGGATCTCTCTGCAGTTGAAAGTGAATTGTTAATAGAGAGCAGTGATACTTTGAAAGATCTGGATAGCCTGATCTCAGACATCGAAAATTCGCACATCAAGATCCCGGTGATGCTTAGGCAATACCTTAACTTGAATGCTAAGATCATTTGCTTCAACATCGATCCAAAGTTCGCAGATTGTCTTGATGGTTTCCTCCTGGTTGATATGCAGCAAATCCCGGCTGAAATGCTAGAAAAGATCGGTAAGAATTTTTAAACTAACCTTCTATAACTTCTTGCATCGTTTGAGACAACAACACAGTTATTTTAGAATACAACAGTTCCTGGTCCACTGGCTTTGTCATGAAATCATTAACGCCCAGGTCAAATACCTTCTGCTTGCTCGAATCCATAAGATCGGCCGTAAGCGCGATGATTGGCAGATCAGTATTCTCTTCTCCTGCTAGCCCTGACCTTATTGCGGCAATTGCTTCGTAGCCATCCATAACAGGCATCTGCAAATCCATCAATATGAGATCAATTTGCTGCGCCTGCAGGGCTGATATTGCCTGCCCACCATGCTCAGCAAAAATGACGGTATTGTTTTCCCATTTCTTGAACATCATCTTCAAAACCATTTGGTTCATTTTGTTGTCTTCGACAACCAAAATCTTGTGGCCGAGCAGGTCGTAGTGTTCTGAAGGAAATTTGTTTATTACAGTTTGTATCACACGATCAATAGGATATCTTAATTCGATCGTACATGTCGTTCCGAAGCCTACTTTACTTGCCAGCTTAATTGTACCATCTTGCAACTCGACCAATGTTTTCACCACGCCTAAACCTAGGCCGAACCCACCAAACCTTCGCTTATTGTCTGCTTCAACTTGCGAGAACAAGTCGAAGACACCAGCAAGCTTCGACTCCGGAATCCCAATACCCGTATCACCAATAACAACCAGCAACTGAAGTTGATTTCCGGCAACAACGTTCGCTTCAATGTCAAATGAAACCGCGCCCGAAGAGGTAAATTTAACCGCATTGTCCAGGAGGTTGTTCAGAACTTGCTCCAAACGTGCTGGGTCACCAATTATGCTTACATTGGATTTCATGTTTGAAGCGAATTCAAACGCAAGACCCTTTTCAAGAGCAAGGTCAAAAAAACGCTTTCTTAACTTCTCAACAACTTCAAACCCTGAAAAGCTTACTTTATCTATCCTAAGCTCACCTTTCTCAATTTTTGCAAAATCGAAGATATCGTTCAAAGAAGACAGCAGACTGTCAGAGGCGCTTTTAATAAGTTGCAACTTTGCTTTTGTCTCTGGATCCTTGCTTTCCGCATCAATAATACTTGTCAGGCCAACTATAGCATTCAAAGGTGTGCGCAGCTCATGGCTCATGGTAGACATAAAATACGATTTAACGTCATTCATCTCTTCAGAACGTTGAAGTGCCAAAATATTAAGTTCCTCGGCTTTTGACTTCAAGGTTCCTATACGTTTGGCCATAGAAAGCGATAATGCAAGGATTTGAAGGCCAATGCCGATCTTGGAAATGTTATCGATGAAAGGTGCTGGAAAACTTACGCCAAAATTTCTAAGGATTACAAGCAACAGGCAGAGGAACAAAATAGAAATACCAAGCACAAAAAAGATCTCCACCTTCCGCCCCCTCAGCAATTTAACCCCTACAGCCAGGCCTATCAATGACATGCCGATCAGCGTGATGAGGTTTATAACAGGATATGCGTAGGTCAAAGACTCGTTAATAAACAATACAGCTGCAAGGACAATACCTAAAGTCAGATACATCAGCTGAAGGGCTTTGTATATCGATCTGATCTCATCCTTGATGTTTAAAATCATCTCCGTGTATTTTCCAAAAAAGAATGCACCGGCAATAGCAGTGATTATCACAGCATGCAGATTTATCCAGGAGTTATCACGAAAGATAAACTGATGCAGAAACCCATCCAAAGCACATTGACATAGAAAAATGCTAAAGACATAACAGGTGTAGTAAAGGAAGGACCGTTCTTTTAGTGCCAGATAGAAGAAAAAGTAGGTGATTATGATGACCAGCAACAAGCCATAAAAAATACCAAGGATCATTTGAGATTGGTAAGTTCGCTGCAGCAATGACTCTGGACTAAACAACCTTAATGGCAGCGAGTTCTTTTCTCCATCGTTCTTTACCTCAAGGAGGTAAGATAGCTTCTCATGTGGACGTAATAAGATTTTAAAGATAGTACTCCTGAAAGGTTGGTCGCGTGCATAAAAACCAAGGTTATCGCCACTTCTTTGTACAAGCTTTTTACCAATTGATGGAAACGTATATAAATTAACATTATCAGTTACCGGTTCGCTAGTTTCCAGGTAGTATTGCAAAGGCGCTGCTGTAGCATTGTGAATCTGAAACCGGATCCAGTAGGTATGGTCGGTAAATCCTAAATTTCCAAACTGTCCTTTGATTTTCCGGAAATGGAGCCCTGATTTGTTATCCTTAACTTGTTCTACTTGAAAACTTTTAAACCCTGCATCCGCAATTTCACTTTTATCAAGGATAGATACTTCCTCCGGCAATTTACTTCCATGAAAAACCCATTGTGCGCACGCGACGTTAAGTTTTAAAAGTACAATGAAGAAGAGAAGTATTTTTTTCAAGCGGCTGGAGAATAGTTTAGCGCAAAGATATTTATATCGGCCACATGAGGCGTCTTTTTTCGACTAAAGTGTTTTTATGCATGATTTTAATTCCTACACTTTGATTGATTCGATGTTATGACGTTTACCGTGATCTACATAAATACAAAAGAGGTTGCTCATCTATTCTATGATGCAACCTCTCTTTTAAATTTAGTGTATTTGTTAGAATGTTGCGCCAGTTGTGGCTGCAGACCCTGCCTTTAGTGTAAAGTTAGGGGCAGTTAGGTTAAAAGGTGTTGACAGAAGTGCGGATGCTGCTGCTTCATCTACAGTTAGATTGCCTTTTGAACTTAAGTAAGTTTTCAAAAGATCTGCAGTAGCGAATGATAAGGTAGTTCCATCAGCAACAACTTCGTTTGCTGCAGTGTAAGATTGATAAATGTTGTTTTTTATCAATGAGCTACCATCTGTTAATGCATCGCCGGTTTCTTTATCACGAATATCCAATCCATATCTGAATCCTATGAACACAGAGTTGGCAAGAATCATTTTAGATCCTCTTCTCCAAAGATTGGCATATTCATGTTTTACGTCAACACCGGTATTTCCCGGACCAATAATGGTCACATTTGATATTACGGGACGGGTTCTTGGAGTGGCTACAAAATCAGTTGCCGAATTATCAGCTTCAATTCCGTTAGCTTGTCCAGCCTGATCAGCTAAGGTAGGGTCACGCTGCGCAACTAGGAACTGTAATTTACCTGAGAAGCCATTATCAAAGTCGAACACGTCATCTACATTAGCAATAGAAACCAAGTGTTTTGCATTCACCGTACCGCCAAAGAATTCATACGAATCATCACCTGAGTAGGAAACCTGAACGTAATCAATCGTGGTACCACTACCTACCGAACCCAAAGTCAAACCATTAATCTCGTTGTTCGGTTGGAAAGCAATTCCAGGGAATTCTATACGTACATATTTTAGGGTACCTGAATTATCTCCAGGATCTGCGCCGCCGTGATTACCGAATGGTGCTGTTAAGCCTCCTTCGATCAAACCTGTACCACCGGGAATATTGTTGACGGATTTACCAAGGACGATGACACCGCCCCAGTCGCCTGGCGCTCTTTGTCCTACGGCCTTATTCGAAGTAAAGACAATCGGTTTAGCAGCGGTTCCTTCTGCAACCAATTTACCACCGCGAGTTACAACCAATGTTCCTTTAGAGGCTTGATCGCCGCGGATTACAGTTCCTGCCGGGATGGTTAGTGTTACGCCATCAGCGATATAAACGAAGCCTTCAAGACGATATACCTTTGCGGCATCAAGCGTCATGTTGGCAGAAATAGTTCCTGTTAAAGTCTCCGTAGCATCGCCATAAACGGCAAGTTTTGGATTGAAGTTGGTCCAGCTAGCTGTCCAGTCTGCTGTTCCAAAAGCACCTTTATAAGTTACTTTTTCAAAGAATGAATCTGCAAGAGCAGCATTGGACTCAACCGGTGGTACTACTACTGGATCAACAACCACATCAGGGCCGTTACTTTTAGAACAGCTGCTAGTGATTGCTGTACCTGCCATTAAAATGGCTATCATACTTAGGTTAAAACGCTTTTTCATATTTAATAATTTGTTTACTCAAATCTAGTTGGGCTATGTTACCGCAGTATTACCTTGCAATTACCAATGCCTGAATGTTACGTTAAGTTAACGTCAAGTCTTACTTGATTTTGTAAGAAAGACCTAGTGTGATCGTAGAGCCAAACTGATCGGAGATGTTCACGTTGTCTGTTTTCGGGTTGTAACCGGCATTCGGATCCGTGCCTCTCGGCTTTTGATAGAAGATGGCTTTGTTGTTTAGGATATCACCATAGTTTACTTTGAACTCTGCCTTACCTTTGGCAAACTTCTGCGATACTTGCAGATCCAATACATTCCTGGAGTTCTCATAAATATCCGGGTCTTGAACGTTCCCGACCGCCCAGATCCTTTTTCCGATTCGGTTATATAGAATACTCAATCCAGTTGCATTTTCTTGCTTTGAATTGTACTGCAAACCTGCATTGATCAAATAAGGAGATTGACCTTGTAGGGGACGTTTACCTGTTTTATTGATTGAAACCGGAACCTTAACTTCAGATTTCATATAAGAGGCGTTCGTGCTAAATGTGAAATTGCTGAACTGGTTTGCTATAAACTGTAAGGATCTGCGGAATTCCATTTCAACCCCGTAAAGCGTTGCTGAACTAGAATTAACATAACCAAAGGTTCGACCTGAAGTTCCAAGTTGCAAACTTTGTTCAATGGGCAGCTCAAAGTGTTTGTAGAAAGTAGAAACGGAGAACACCTGCCCTGATGAAGGATAAACTGCATATCCAAGATCAAAGTTCGAAGTTTTGGATTGTTTAAGGTTTGGATTTCCTACAACAGATACGTTTTTATTGAAATCGTAGAAACTGAATGGAGCAATTTCTCGGAACTCAGGACGGCCTACCGTCTGTGAAGCTGAAATCCTTAAGCTTGCCTTCTCTGTAAGATTATAGATCAGGTTTGCTGATGGTAACACGTTCGTATAAGTTGTGTCTACGCGGAGGGGTGTAAATGTATTATCTGCACTGTTCAATTTCTGGTTGTAAGACTCTAGTCGCGCTCCTATTCCTAGGCGCAATTTTTCCGTTAAATATCCGTCAAACATCAGATAACCTGCATTCAGAAAGGAGTTTGCGTCATATTGATCTGCGCCGTTCGTAATTTCATTGAGCACATATCCATTTTCCCTAATGTTTTGTGCAGCGAAGATTTGCATTTGTGGTATTGTTAGCAGCGTATTGTCAAAGTCGCCATTACGTGTAAATCCGATTACCCTTGCCACAAAGTCACGTTTCCTGTACTGAGAAAAATAACCGAGCTTGATCTTGTTGCTATCCTTAAACCACTTCACCGGAACTATTAGGTCAAATGAGCCACCGTATAGATTTTCATAAAGTTTTGACGAGAAGTTTCCTGCAAGACGCGGATCTGCTTGTCCGGAGGATGGTATACTGGCGCGGGTATACCCTGGCTGTCCATTCTCCTCTTGGTATTCCATTCTTTTGAAGCCGGGCTCTTTACGGTCTGTATTTGCAAAGTTCAGGTTCCAATTCAACTTGATCTTGCTTTCTTCAGATAGCAAGTGGCTACCACTAAGCTGGTTCGAGATCAATGAGCGTTGCAACATATAATCTGCAGTTCTTAAGAACCTGGTTTGCGAATCATCAATGCCGATTCTAGAGGTGAACTGATTTTCAAGTACCCTGTTGTATATATTTTTTAATGCGATCTTATTGTTTCCCCAGGAGTAGGCAAAGTTAGCGAGTCCACCCACATTGGTATTGTAGTTAAAAACCTGATCACTAAACTGATCGCCTAATGCATCTCCAGTATAGGCCTTTTGATCGCTCTTTCTTAGTCGTTCATCGTATCGGTAAGAAAGTGACAATACAGCTCCAAACTGACTGTCATCTTTAAACCTTTTGCTCGTTCCATAGTTTGCCTGAAAGATTGGACCCAACACAGATCTTACACTGTTGTAACCCCAATTGTTAGCAAACTGCCTCGACAATGCGACACGCTCAGCCAACGGCAGATTTAAATAATTTGCGCGGGAAGGAAATCCTGCAGGAATGTCGCGGTCCTTACTGTAGACACCTAGCATTTCTTTGCCTCCTGTCGGACTTCTTAAGAAATCCTTAAAGGCCGACTGGGTGTTGTATGCAGTACCTAAAGAAAAGTTAAGGAACTTGCTGTCCGGAAAATCCTTCGTTGTAACCTGTACTACACCACCTGAAAAGTCTCCCGGGATATCCGGAGAGGCTGTTTTATTAACAACGATATTATCGATCAGATTTGATGGAAGAATATCAAAAGAAAAGGCTTTCTTATCTACTTCCGTGTTCGGCAGTACTGCATTGTTTAGCATTGCTGAATTATACCTGTCAGACAAACCCCTAACAATAATAAATTTGTTATCCTGGACACTTGCGCCACTTACACGCTTTAATACTTCAGAAGTATTTTTATCCGGACTTCTGCGGATCAGTTCTGCAGAGATACCACTGGAGATGCTTAAG
>JAQBOT010000272.1 GCA_028287885.1 Pedobacter sp. | reverse complement strand
ATGGCGCTTGTGGTTTTTTCCAATGTTTCTTCTTTCGAGCAAGCCTGTAATGTCGCAATAAGAGCTCTGGCCATAAGCGTATTAGAAATTACCATTTTCATAACAGTTCGATTTTGAATTATAACTTATACTTAGCCCTCTATTAACGAGCATGAAGTTATGAGTAGCCCCCTAGCAAATCAATAACTACATGTAGTCATTTTTTGGTGCCAAGCATCCAGAACAGAACAGATAGGATCTAATTTTTGAGGGTTAGGGGCGGTTTGAAACGGCACCTTTTCCGCGTTATGCTTTTTCTTTTCAACACTATCTGGCAAAGTTATTGTTTACCTTGGTCCACTCTTATATGGTCAGAAAGACCTGCTTTTGACAACTGGCATTACTTTCTTTTTCTACCTGTAGCCCAGTAAGATAACGCGCAAATACTTAATGAATAAACTACACGAGCTAAAAGCTTCTTTCGCTACCTGGCTACAAAAACAAAAATCGGCATCAACAAAGGACAGAATTATTGAATTTTTATTGTTGGCCAGAAAAGCCGGCTTATATCTCTTGCTCTTTTTCTTTGTATTTTACCTTGCCGTCTTTGTCGGGCTGTTCGGCAAGATTCCTTCTCAAAAGGCTTTACTGGGGCGCAAGCACGACCGGCCTTCCGAAGTCTATTCCGTTGATGGAGTGTTGCTGGGACGGTATTTTCTGTATGATAAAAAAGAGATTCCTTTCAGTAAAATCTCGCCTCATGTCATCTCCGCACTAATTGCGACCGAAGATGTCCGTTTTTATTCTCATCAGGGGATTGATGGGCCCAGTATGTTCCGGGTGCTTATCAAAAGTCTTTTGTTGCAGCAGTCCAGTTCAGGCGGGGGCAGTACGATCACGCAGCAGCTCGCTAAAAGTTTATATCCAAGACGGAATTATTGGCTACTGGAGAGCCTCATATTTAAAATCCGGGAGATCATCATTGCAAAAAAACTTGAGGCAGTTTATTCCAAAGAAGAAATCCTGGAATTATACCTTAATTCTGTACATATGGGCGGTAATGTATTCGGCATAGAAAGAGGCTCCTGGACGTATTTTAATAAACCGGCCATTTCTTTAAACGTACAGGAAGCGGCCTTGCTCGTAGGCATGCTTAAAGCCAGTACAAAATACAATCCATTGCGAAACCCGGAAGCCTCCAAGTCCCGCCGGAACGTGGTAATCGCCCAGATGGTCAAGGCGAAGACTTTGTCTGCTGAGGAAGGCGAATCACTGATGTCTTCACCTTTGAGGTTGAAACAGGGAAAGGCGGATCTTTCTAATGGTTCACTGGCCCAATACTTTCGTCAAATGCTCAAGACCGACCTTTTAAAGTGGTGCCAGGATAATGAAAAAGAGGGTGGTGAAAGTTATAATTTATACCATGACGGGCTAAAGATCTATACAACAATAGACAGCAAAGCCCAACAGTTGGCTGAGCTTGCGGTCAGACAACATTTATCTTCCTTACAAACGCAGTTTAACAAACATTGGGGAGGGCAAAACCCCTGGGGGAATAATGACCAGTTTATAGAAGACGAGATCAAACGTACTAAAAGGTATAAGCTTCTTGCAGATGCGGGAAAGACCGAAGACGAGATCAATAAGATCTTTAACACTCCAGTGCAAAGGAACCTTTTTAGCTATAAAGGAACCATACGGAGGAATATCTCCCCACGAGATTCAATTGAATATTATCAGCGCTTTCTGAATACTGGTCTTATTGCCATGGAACCGGAAACCGGCCATATACTTGCCTGGGTCGGCGGAATCGACCAAAAAGTTTTTAACTATGATCACGTAAACAGTAAGCGGCAGGTAGGCTCTACTTTCAAACCTATTCTATATGCCGCTGCTTTAGAGGATGGAATGGAACCCTGTAAAATTTTTGAAAACAAACAGGCAACGTATGATGACGGCTGGACACCAAAGAACGCTGACGGACAATACGGGGGGCAATATACCATGGTTCAGGCTTTGGCACATTCCGTAAACACCATATCGGCACAGATCATTGATGAGGTAGGTGTCCGAAAAACCATCTCGCTGGCTCATGACCTGGGTATCGAATCCGAGCTGCCGAAAGTTCAATCGATTGCATTGGGAAGCGCGGAGATTTCATTGATTGAAATGGTTACTGCTTATTCCACCCTAGCCAATAAAGGGCTGCGTACCCATCCGGTTTATTTTACGAAAATCACTGATAACGATGGAGAAGTACTGCATGAATATGAAAGTAAAGAAGCCGCAGAAGTCATGGACCCAGACAATGCGGCCACCATCATCCAGATGATGCGGGCTGTAGTAGAAGAAGGCAGCGCACACCGCTTGCGTACTGACTACCATTTACAGATGGATATCGCCGGCAAGACTGGTACTACTCAAAATCAATCTGACGGCTGGTTTATAGGCATTATCCCGGGATTGGTGACAGGTGTCTGGGTGGGAGGTGAAAACCCTGCCGTGAGGTTCCGGACCTTAAAGCTTGGCCAGGGATCGAATACCGCCTTGCCGGTATGGGGTAAGTTTATATCCAGATACTCGAATTCGTACGCAGGAAAACAACAGTACAACTCCCGGTTTCCGGCACTAAATACCAAAATCCAAAATAAGCTTTCCTGCTTAAATAGCGAGCCAGTGCAAGAAGAAGAATATTACACCAATGCTTACTATAAACTCCCCAAAGAGGATAAAAAGAGTCAGGATCAACAGCGGAAGCTGGAAAATAAATACCTAAAAGAACTGGAGAAAATGTACGAGGGGACAGGTTCTAACATAGACAATGAAGAGAACGGATATGGGGGGAGAAAAGATAAGAAGAATGGGAAAAAAGGAAGGGGAGAGCGATAGGGCGGTGCTGGATAACGTTTAAAGAATACTTCATTAACAGCGGCGAAAATGACTACTGTTAGCTATTGCCTCTAGTTAAATTCTATGTTAGCTTTAGTGTAAAAGCTAAGTCTTATGAGCACAGAAGAAGTACTTCAAAAGATAAGCCGCAGGAGATTTTTACGAAATTCCGTCATTGCGGCAACTGGTGTAGTTTTGTTTCCCTCGGCACTTGCCAGCTGCAAAAAAGAGCAACTTAGCGAGAATGTTGTGTATGATGGGCAGGGCTTCACGGAAGGCGTTGCGAGTTTCGACCCATCGCAGGATAAAGTAATTCTATGGACACGCTACACTCCTGCAAGCCAGGAAACCAGTATACCTACCATATTGCTGGATGTAGCCAAAGACAAAGATTTTAAAACCCTTGTGGTAAGCCAATCGGTACAGGTAGACAGCAACAGTGATAATACCGTACATGTTGATGTAAGTAACCTGACACCTAACACCAAGTACTTTTATCGTTTCCGCTCCGAAGTTACTGAGGCGGTTTCAGCAATTGGAGAAACTAAAACACTGCCCGCAGCCGGACAGGTTTCCGAAGTAAAAATTGCCGTAGTTTCCTGTGCAAACTTCCCTGCCGGGTTATTCAATGTTTACGGCGCTGTGGCAGAATCCGATGCCGACGTCGTTCTACATCTTGGCGATTATATTTATGAGCAAGAAGTTGGTGGTTTTGGTACGAATGCTATGACCGGTATATTACACCGTGAACATAAGCCAGCTGGAGAAATCATCAAAACTGAAGAATACCGCGAACGGTACCGCCAGTACCGCAGCGATGAACAACTGCAAAAGGCACATCAGTTAAAACCGTTTATTTGTGTTTGGGATGATCATGAGGTTGCGAACGATGCCTATAAAGATGGCGCCAAAAACCATCAGCCAGACGAAGGCGATTATAATGTGCGTAAAATGAGTGCGATACAGGTATGGCACGAGTATTTACCTGCGCGTGTTAATGATAACGCTAAAATATACCGCAATTTTGAAATGGCAGGTTTCGTAAACCTATTGATGCTGGATACCCGTCTTATAGGGCGTGATAAGCAGATCAATTATGCTGATTACTTTACGCAAACAGGGTTAAATACAACTGCATTTTTAGCTGCATGGCAAAACCCGCAGCGCAGCATTCTTGGGCAAGAACAAAAAAACTGGCTTGTCGGAAAACTAAGGAGCAACACTTGCAAATGGCAGGTACTGGGTAATCAGGTTTTAATGGGTAAAATGTACATTCCTGCTGAATTACTTCCATTGGTAGGAGAACTTGCGGCGGGAAATAGGGATCCGGCGTTGTTCGCCCAATTCAACACCGCCATCACGCAACTGGTTATAATCAAGACCCGGGTTCTGCAAAATGACCCTACGGTAACTGCAGCCGAAAAGGCGCGGGTAGATACGGTGTTGCCTTTTGACCTTGATTCATGGGATGGGTACCCCGCAGAACGTGAGGCGGTGTATGCTGCAGCCAGTGGTAAAAAGCTTGTTTCCCTGGCCGGTGATAGCCATAATGCCTGGTATTCTGACCTGACAGACAGCAACGGCCGGAAAATTGGGACTGAATTTGCTGCGACTTCGATTACCTCACCGGGTTTCGAAGCTATTTTTGGCTCAGACCCAGCGACAATCGCTAGTTTCGAGCAGGCTATAACCCTTCTAATGAACGATCTTCTATATCTAGACGCTGCACGAAGAGGGTATGTGTTCGCTACATTCAGCTCCAGTCAGGCTAAATCTGATTGGAGATATGTCACTACGGTCGCGTTAAAAAATACTGCAACCGTTACCGGCAAAACGGCTACAGAATCTTAAACCGCCTTATAAGGCAAAGGCTGCCCGAATTGGGACAGCCTTTGTTAATTTCAAATCTGAAAGGATTAAACCAATCCTTTAATTTCTACAAGTTCATTAACGTCTTTTCCGTAATCTACACCTTGAACCTTAAAGCCAAATAGATTGTAAAAATCGGTTTTATAACCTTCCATATCGGCTATTGACGGCAACGTTTCGGTAGTCGCCTCATGCCATAGTGCAGCAACTCTTTCCTGAACATCTTCTTTAAGCTCCCAATCGTCAATCCGGATTCTTCCCTGTTCATCTGTTGGCGCCGGACTTCCGGTATACAGTCTTTCCTGAAACAAGCGCTGGATCTGCTCAATGCAGCCTTCATGAAGATTCTTTTCTTTCATCACCTTATAAAGCAGTGATATGTAAAGCGGAATGACCGGAATTGCCGAACTAGCCTGTGTAACCAAAGCTTTATTCACCGATATATAGGCTTTTCCACCAATAGCTGCAAGCTTGTCTGAAATTTTGAATGCAGTCTGCTCCAGGTGATCTTTCGCACGGCCAATGGTACCTTTCCGGTATACGGCTTCGGTCAATGTCGGACCAATGTACGAGTACGCTACCGTCGTTGCTCCGGCTGCAAGTAAGTTCTCTTCGTTCAGCGCATCGATCCACATCTCCCAGTCTTCGCCACCCATTACTGCAACCGTATTTTCGATATCGTCTTCTTTTGCGGGTTCTATGGTGATCTCTGAAACCGTTCCGGTATGGATGTCGACTGTCTTATTGGTAAAAGAGGTTCCGATCGGTTTCAATACAGACCGGTGTGTAATACCAGTGTTTGGGTTGGTTCTGACAGGAGAGGCCAGACTATAAATAACCAAGTCGATCTGGCCCAGTTCTGCTTTGATCAGGTCGAATGTTTTTTCTTTGACTTCGTTTGAAAAGGCATCGCCATTGATGCTTTTGGCATATAACCCAAGCAGTTCTGCCTGTTGCTCGAAAGCGGCTGTGTTGTAAAATCCTGGGGAAGCTGTTTTTCCAGGGGAAGCAGGCTTCTCGAAAAACACGCCAATCGTTGATGCTCCGGATCCAAACGCCGCTGTAATTCTTGAGGCCAAACCAAATCCTGTAGAAGCACCAATTACAAGCACTTTCTTTGGTCCGTCAATACGGCCTTTGGATTTTACATAATTAATCTGGTTTATAACGTTCTGAGCACAGCCTTCCGGATGTGCTGTCAAACAAATAAACCCACGCATTCTCGGTTCTATGATCATTCTTTACTGTTATGTCTTGTCAAATTGTTGGTTATGTTGCAATTGCTTGAAAATACACGTATTTGATGTTTCGTCACAAGGTGTAATGCTTTCAAACGATGCATTGTTTTATAAAACGATGCAATTTGAGATATTTTTCAGCTATACGGAAACGCAATGTGAAATATCATCATATTAAAAAATTCTCAGGTCTCAAATGCAGCCATTTTTTCACGTCGTGAAATGTGATGCTAACTCTTAGTGTTTATTTCGTACTACGTTTTACCTTAGCAATTTAGCTAGGAAAAATAGCGTGAACTTTAGGTGTGTAAAATGACTAGTAATAGCCATTGCCTGCGGCTTACTATAACATTAAATTAGTTTGAGGAGAATTATATTTACTCCAATTTTAAGTCAACATGAATAAGTCATTGTTATTTCCGCTGCTTGCAATTGGCTTTTTTATAAGCAGCTGCAGCAAGCAGATCTACTCACATGAACAGGTTATGCAGAGCTACCATACAAAAGAGGATGTGGTCATGCAGTTTGGGCAACCCGATGAGAAAATGGCGCTCAATGATACTCTTCAGTGGCTGTATAATTGTGATAGTTCTTCAAATTTGGTCTTAACAAAAACAAAGGTTAAGATTTATGGTACCTATAATTCGGCTGCCGGTTTCCACAGCGTGTCAACGAATGTTAATCAGTTTTCGCCCTATAAAAAGTATGTGAAATTTACTTTTAGTAAAGAAGGAAATGTTTTGAGCTGGAACTCGTCTGGGGTAAACTTTGCAGAGCGGAAATCAAAAACGTTAGCCACTGTGGCGATCGTTGTTGGCTCGGCTATAGTCGTGGCCCTGGTCGTTGGGCCGCTTCTTCTCGATGATCTATTTGATGACTTTCAGCTGGCGCTTTAAGTGAATCCAATGTTGCTCCTGTCGTTTTTAGTTTAATAATCGCTACTTGCACCTCCTCCGCCGAAACTAACCTCCTCCAAAATGATCGGTTTGAGGAGTTGGCGCAGACTGCATAGAGGTGGTATTGTCTATGATCAGTGATTCCAAGTGGATATTGTTTAGCCAATGTTTTGCACCAGGCTTCGCGTACGCAAATCCGTTTTTAGGTATTTTCAAATATTTCAGCAGCGATATTGCCACAAGTAGCACAATTGTTCCGCCAATGACCAGCACATATTCTGTATGTAATAGGTCATAGATAACTAAAGCACCAACAACAAGTAGCAACCCTTTACGCAGCAGTAATAAGCTTTTATTTTTAATGCCGACCCTGATATATGCAAAGGGGAGGAAAATTGTCCAAGCCCAAAAGAACCATCCGAAAGGTAATGGAGTGTTGGTTTTGTTTGGTAGCTGATGTAAGAAGCCGAACCAAGGTCTACTTATATATCAGGAATAAAGCTTTTCTGAAGACAACTAAAAATTTCCGTTCGCTTATTGATATTTAAGAAATTATAGCTATTTTGTGGTTATGCTCTCAACTAATCTTATGCCCTCCAATAATGCTTGTCGGGATCCGACTTCTAATTGTCCCCGATTGACGCCACGTCGTTTTGCACACGCTTTTTCAATTGATAAAACTTTCACATCAAATTCACTCCAGTTTGTTGAATAGAATCTGGAGTTGCTCAATATTGTCCTAAAACTAACTTGTAAAAATATTAATAGATGATACCACTCTACTCCTCAGATGTTTTGATTATGGCGCCTATAACCTTCTTTTTGTTGACGAAAAGAAGGGCATCGGACCGTAAAATTAGAATGGCTACCAATGATCCCTCCTCATACCAATGGAGCGTCCTTATCAAGAATAAAGGACAAATCTATAGAGACTACGAAGAGGATGATTTTAATAAGATTGTATACCGCGTTTTCAGTCAACTTACAAAGCCGAACAATAGCCTTGAATTTTACATCCGTGATAATTCAAAGAGGCAATTGATGTGGATTAATAAAGATTATGAATCGGAATGTCAGATTGGTGTTGATAATCCTGAAGGTCGGCGTGTCGGTTACTTGCCGTTCTCGAAAGTCTCGTCAATTTAAATTAATCTTCAATGCCTCCCGAACGCGCTTCTGGCACTAACCCTTTGCAAGTGAAACTTTTGATTTTTAGCATTGATAAAAGTGTCTTTAACAGTTAAAAAGTTACTTGCATGATTCATTTGCAGAGCTGATATTTAAGTACGACTTTGTAAATTGCCTTTATGGCATTTTAGCGGCGACGACTTGCTCTTGCAGCTACAAAGCAATCAACAGAAATACTAGTAGATTGAATTATGACAAGAATGAAAGGGCTAATTTCCGCTTTCGGGGTGCTGATGTGTATTCAAACGGCGTCGGCACAAACCAAAAGTATTTACAAAAAGGGTTGGATTGACTTCAACAAGAATGGGAAAAAAGACGTCTTTGAAGATCCGAATGAGGTGGTTGAAAAGCGTATTGCAGACCTCCTATCTCAGATGACTCTGGAAGAGAAAACCTGTCAAACCGCAACGCTTTACGGCTATAAACGCGTATTGAAAGATGAAATGCCAACAGCCTCCTGGAAAAATGAGGTTTGGAAAGATGGTATAGCAAATATCGATGAAGAGCTAAATAATTTGGCGTCCAACACAGATGATGCTCCGACACAATTTAGCTACCCGTACAGTAAACATGCTTCTGCGATTAATACCGTGCAAAAGTGGTTTGTAGAACAAACACGGATGGGCATACCGGTGGATTTTACAAATGAAGGGGTGCATGGATTAAATCATGACCGTGCGACTTCCCTGCCTGCACCCATCGCCATTGGCAGTACCTGGAACAAAGCTTTGGTACGTCGCGCTGGACAAACAGTAGGCTTGGAAGCGAAGGCGTTGGGATACACAAACATTTACGCGCCGATTCTGGATCCTGCACGCGACCAGCGCTGGGGAAGGGTCGTAGAATGCTACGGCGAAAATCCCTTTCACATTGCAGAACTCGGCAAACAAATGACACTTGGCATACAGGAACAAGGCGTTGCTTCTACACTTAAACATTTTGCTGTATACAGCGTTCCAAAAGGCGGTCGTGATGGGAATGCACGTACAGACCCGCACGTGGCTCCACGCGAAATGTACCAATTGTACCTTTACCCGTTTAGACGGGTAATCCAGGAAGCTCATCCTATGGGTGTCATGAGCAGTTATAACGACTGGGACGGTGTGCCTGTTACTGGTAGCCATTACTTTCTGACCGAGTTGCTTCGGGAGAAATTTGGGTTTACCGGTTATGTAGTTTCAGATAGCGAAGCGGTTGAGTACCTGTACAGCAAACATCAGGTCGCTGCTGAAGTAAAAGCCGCCGTGAAACAGGCCATAGATGCTGGATTGAACGTGCGTACCAATTTTACCATGCCACAAACGTACATCATGCCCTTGCGGGAGCTTGTAAAGGAAGGAAGCGTAAGCATGAAGACGCTAGATGCGCGGGTCGCCGATGTGTTGCGTGTTAAGTTTAAGTTGGGATTTTTTGATCATCCTTATGTTGAAAATCCATCTGCAGCTGACAAGTTGGTGCACAGCAAGGCATCAACGGCAATGGGTTTGCAAATGAACCGCGAAGCGATGGTTCTGTTAAAAAACGCCAACAATCTCCTTCCACTAGATAAGAGCAAGTTTAAAAGGATTTTGGTTGCTGGTCCGCTTGCTACAGAAACAAATTATGCAACGAGCCGCTACGGACCCTCACATAATCCAGTAACGAGTGTTTTGAAGGGGATTCAAGATTATATGGGTAATGCTGGCACGGTAAGTTATGCGAAAGGCTGTGAGGTTGTAGACGCGACCTGGCCAGAAAGTGAGATCATAGAAACACCACTTACAACTCAGGAGCAGGCTCAGATTGATACTGCAGTACAACAGGCGAAAGATGTTGATGTTATTGTTGCCGTAGTAGGCGAGGACGTAAAACGTGTTGGCGAAAGCCTTTCACGCACTGGCCTTAACTTACCAGGCCGTCAGCTGAAATTAATACAAGCATTACAGGCGACAGGTAAGCCTGTAGTCATGGTAATGATTAACGGACAACCCTTGACCGTAAACTGGGAAAATAAATATGTACCTGCTATTCTGGAAGCTTGGTTTCCTGGGCCTGAATCGGGAAAGGTAATCGCTGAAACCCTGTTTGGCGATAATAATCCGGGAGGAAAACTTTCCATTACCTTCCCGAAAACAACTGGACAAATAGAACTTAACTTTCCTTTTAAACCTGCTTCACA
>JAQBOT010000494.1 GCA_028287885.1 Pedobacter sp. | reverse complement strand
AGATCATATAGCTACTTGTAGTCATATTTATCCCTTAACTTGATGACATGGAAAAATTTTGACACCAATGATCTGTACCATCTAACATTAGTATTCACAATTTGAAATCTCGGTTCAACGAATGCCTTTCTCGGGAAGTCTTGTCGCAATAGCACCTGTTATTGTCGCTTTTACACGGTGCTTCTTTAATCTAGAAGGTGTAACTTTATATTCATTGACGTACAATAATGGTGAAGGATTTAGTTCCCGCCAGATATCCAATAAGGCTAACCTTTTAAATACATCATCATGAAAAAAATGGAATTCAGCATTACAATTAATGCGAGCCCTGATAAAGTTTGGGACATCATCATTGGCAAAGAATCTTATGAACAATGGACCGCAGCATTCTGCGAAGGATCAACTGTCAAAACTGATTGGAAGAAAGGAAGCAAGGCGCTATTTTTAGATGGTAAAGGTAGCGGAATGGTCTCAGAGATTGTTGAAAGTATTCCAGGTAAATTCCTTTCCATCCATCATCTGGGAGAAGTAAAAGATGGGGTGGAAGATCCTACTACTTACAAGGCTGAGGAATGGGGAGACGCCTGTGAGAATTACACGCTAAAAGATGTTGACGGTAAGACACTGTGGTTGGTAAATATGGATATGAACGACGAGTATGTAAAATATATGGAAGAAACCTGGCCCATTGCTCTTGCTAAAGTAAAAGAGCTTGCTGAGAAGAATGAAGTATTAACTACAAATGACGATAGACCCATCGGGGTACAGCTGTAAATAAGGAGAGAGCCATTCGGATAACTTTAGTTATATCAAACTCTTTGTAGAATCAGATTTTCGGGTTATGATTTATGAAAATTAATACATAGTATTACGTTGTGTACGTACACGAATGTAATACTATGTAGATGATAAAACGTTCAGATTCAAAGATCGTAATACCCTTAACGATCATTTGTATTGTCTTTTTTGTATTCGGTTTTGCCACCTGGATTAACGCAGTACTTATCCCATATTTTAAACTCGCTTGCGAGCTTACCAATTTTGAGTCCTATCTGGTCACATTCGCTTTTTACATATCCTATCTGGTTATTTCTGTCCCTGCATCATTCCTGCTTAAAAAGATAGGATTTAAAAAAGGCATGATGATCGGCTTTTGGATCATGGCTGTAGGAGCCTTTATTTTTATCCCTGCGGCGAATTATCGCTCCTACCCTATATTCCTTACAGGACTGTTTATCATTGGCATAGGATTATCCCTGCTGCAAACAGCGGCAAATCCATATGTTACGATCATCGGACCTGAAAACCGCGCTGCTCAGCGTATTAGCATTATGGGTATTTGCAATAAAACAGCGGGTATTATTGCACCATTATTGCTTGCTGCTTTCATTATTAAACCTAATGACAGCCAATTGTTTAAGGACATCCACCTCATGGACGAGGCACATAAAAGTTTAGTACTTGATGGTCTGATCAGGCGGGTGATTGTGCCCTACGCTATTGTGGGCAGTGTGTTGACTCTACTTGGTGTGCTTATTCGGTTTTCACCGTTGCCGGAGATTGATAAAGTAGAGGAAAACGCCGGGCATAAAACTCAGGAAGACGGAATCGACATTGGACATTATCCGCATTTAATTCTGGGTGCGATTGCAATCTTCTTTCATGTAGGCTCCCAGGTAATTGCTATCGACAGTATCATTCCCTATGCGCAATGCATGGGTTTGGACTTGTCAGAGGCTAAAGTATTCCCCTCATATACCTTGTTCGCAACGATTTGTGGCTACTTATTGGGGATTAGTTTGATACCATGGGCCATTTCTCAAAAGAATGCTTTGCGTATTTGCACCCTCTTGGGAATCACTTTTTCCTTACTGGTGATGTTTAGCCATGGGCAGGTGCAGATTCTTGGTCATCGCACTGATATTTCTCTTTGGTTTATAGTTCTTTTGGGCTTTGCGAATTCGATGATCTGGGCTGGCATTTGGCCGCTGGCACTGCATAATCTAGGTCGGCACCTTAAGTTAGGCGCATCGCTGCTTATCATGGGTCTTTGCGGAAATGCTATTCTTCCTTTAATTTATGGATATTTTGCCGATCATCTAAGTCTGCGCGAAGGATACTGGGTGCTGTTTCCTTGCTATTTTTACCTGGTCTACTATGCATTTTATGGGCACAAAGTTAAAAGATGGAGTTTTTAAAAATATAGGTTATGGCAGATACTGCAGATCTGAAGATTGTTAATACGAGGGTTATAACCCCGGAAGGAATTCTGGAGAACGCTACTGTTCTAGTTAAGGATGGTATGATATCCGCGGTTAGCGGGAATGATACCGACCTTGATGCCAAAACACAGATTGATGCTGAAGGGAAATATCTTTCCCCCGGATTTATAGACATACACGTGCATGGTGGGGGTGGGTACGATTTTATGGACAATAGCGTGGAAGCTTATTTGGAAATCGCGAAACTACATGCCCGATATGGAACCACGGCTTTCACGCCAACCACCTTAAGTTGCGAACATGAATTACTTTTAAAAACACTTGAATTGTATGAACAAGCAGAGCCTTTAAACACGGATGGGGCAAGGTTTTTAGGTATGCATATAGAGGGGCCGTACTTTTCAATGGAACAGCGCGGTGCTCAGGATCCAAGATTTATCCGCAAGCCCAATGAAGAAGAATACAAGGAAATATTAAGCAAGTCATCAATAGTGACACGGTGGAGTGCCGC